>NZ_JBFUBG010000034.1:0-57251 GCF_056405875.1 Rhizobium sp. P1_E6
CCGTTACCGCGCCCTCTACCCGCAGGTCAGCATCGAGACGACGAGCTTCGGCCATGTCGACTCCCGCCTCTCCTACGGCCATGTGACGGCACCGGGCGTCTATACGACGACGGTGACGCGGCCGAAGCTCTTCAAGCATTATCTGAAGGAGCAGCTGCTGCTCCTGATGAAGAGCCACAACGTGCCTGTCGTGGTCTCGGAATCTTCCACGCCGATCCCGTTGCACTTCGCTTTCGGCGAAGGCGCGCATGTGGAAGCGTCGGCGGCGGCTTTCGTCGATATTCCGCTGCGCGATCTCTTCGATACGCCTGACCTCAACACGACGGATGACGAGATCGCCAACGGCGAATACCTGCCGCCTCCGGGCGAGCCCTCGCCGCTTGCGCCCTTCACCGCGCAGCGCATCGACTATTCGCTGGCGCGCCTGTCGCACTATACGGCGACCGGTGCCGAGCATTTCCAGAACTTCGTGCTGTTTACGAACTACCAGTTCTACGTCGACGAATTCTGCTCCTGGGCGCGCAAGCTGATGGCCGAAGGCGGCGACGGCTACACGGCCTTCGTGGAGCCGGGCAACATCGTGACGCTGGCAGGATCGAGCGTTCCGGAAACGGATGCAACGCTTACCCGCCTGCCGCAGATGCCGGCCTACCACCTCAAGAAGAAGGGCCATGCCGGGATCACCATGATCAATATCGGCGTCGGTCCTTCCAACGCCAAGACGATCACCGACCATGTGGCCGTGCTTCGCCCGCATGCCTGGCTGATGCTCGGTCATTGCGCCGGCCTGCGCAACAGCCAGCGCCTCGGTGACTATGTTCTGGCGCATGCCTATATGCGCGAAGACCACGTGCTCGACGACGACCTGCCGGTCTGGGTGCCGATCCCCGCACTTGCCGAAGTGCAGGTGGCACTCGAGGGGGCGGTTGCCGAGATCACCGGTTACGAAGGCTTCGAGCTGAAGCGTATCATGCGCACCGGCACAGTCGGCACGATCGATAACCGCAACTGGGAACTGCGCGATCAGGCGGGCCCGGTAAAGCGACTGTCGCAAGCCCGCGCCATCGCGCTCGACATGGAATCGGCAACGATCGCCGCCAACGGCTTCCGCTTCCGCGTGCCTTACGGGACATTGCTCTGCGTTTCCGACAAGCCGCTGCATGGCGAGCTGAAGCTGCCGGGCATGGCGACCGCCTTCTACCGCACGCAGGTGAACCAGCACCTGCAGATCGGCATCAGGGCGATCCAGAAGCTTGCCGCCATGCCGCCGGAAGCCCTGCATTCGCGCAAGCTGCGCAGCTTCTTCGAAACGGCGTTTCAGTAAGATATCTTGGACAGCCCGTCATCATTTGCCGGGCTGTCTTTCTTCTAGGCGCCTGCTGCGATCTGCAAGGCCGCGACGACGCCGGCAAATATGGCCAGTGCGATTCCGGTCCTGACCAACACCTTCACTACTTCGGCGTTTTCGATCGGCCTCGCGTTGCGTATGTCCCGCGTGACGATCACATGCGCGATTGCGATTTCAAGCATGCTCATTGCTCCATCTCCTCGATAGGTTTCGATGGAAGCTTGTCGAGCGCTGCCCCGGCCTTTCGACACATGCACCGCTCAAAAGATTTTTTTCTTCCCTGTCGAAAAGCGCATAGGCTGCTCGTCCAAGGACTGTGAAAACACAGCGTGGAGGACAAGAGGATGAAATATCTTTGCCAGGTCTGGTTCGACGGCACGGTGCTGTCGGCCATGTCACAGGACGAGAAGAACAAGCTCGATCGGGATTCGCGCGCCTATGACCGCGACCTTGCCGAGAGCGGTCACATGATCGTCGCCCAGGCGCTGCAGTCGCCGCAATCGTCCGTCACGGTGAGGGTGCGCGGCGGCGAGATGTCGGTCACCGACGGCCCCTTTATCGAGACGAAGGAAGCGCTCGGGGGCTTCATCCTGATCGACGCCAAGGACCTCAATGATGCGATCCGGGTTGCAGCGGGCATTCCGCTGGCAAAGCTCGGCGCAATCGAGGTTCGCCCCATCCATGAATTCGGTTGAGGGGGTCGTGTCATGAAGTTTCTCGGTCAGATCTGGTTCGATACTGAAAAGAGCAAACTCGTCACTCAGGAAGAGTGGGCGGCGATCACGCAGGAATGTATCGTCAGCGACGACGGATGGCGCGAGAGCGGCCATATGCTCAGCGCGCTGGCGCTTTACGAGCCGGCGCAGGCCGTGACGCTCAGGGTTCGCAACGGCACTGTCGCCGCGACGGATGGCCCCTTCGCCGAAATCAAGGAGCATCTCGGCGGCTTCGTCGTGATCGAAGCCAGGGATATGGAGGAGGCACAGTCGATCATCTCCACCTTCCCGATCCTCAAATATGCGTCGATCGAGATCCGGCCCGCCTATTCGATCAAGGATGGGAAATAGCCATGCGCTTCGTTTGCCTCATCTATAATCCCGCCGACATGGACGGCACACTCAGCCAGGCCGAGGGCGACGAGCTCGTGAGGGCGCATTTCCGGTATGACGAGGAGCTCGAGCATAAGGGCATCATGATCCATTCCGATGCATTGGAAGGTCCTGACAGTGCCTCAGTGCTAAGAGTGCGTCATGGCATTCTGTCTTCGACCGACGGCCCCTATGTCGAGACCAAGGAACATCTGGCCGGCATCTACATCATCGAGGCGGCCGATCTCGAAGAGGCGCGCAAAGTCGTCGCGGGCATTCCGAGCGTCCGGGTCGGGGCGATCGAATTGCGGCCGGTGAGAACGCTCACCCTGCCGCAGTGAGGATAGGCAATTGGAACGGGTGATCGAGGAACTCTATCGACAGCATTCGCGCCGGGTTCTCGCAACGCTGATCCGCCTGCTCGGCGATTTCGACCGCGCTGAGGAAGCGTTGCACGATGCCTTTGCGGCTGCGGCGCGGGCATGGCCGGTTGACGGCATGCCCAACAATCCCGTCGCCTGGCTGGTGTCGACCGGCCGCTTCAAGGCGATCGATCACCTCAGGCGGCGGGCGCGTTTCAATGCCTCGCTGCAGCATATCGAGGATGGGCTCTACCCTGGCGGCACGGAAACGGAGATCGGCGACATGGAACCGATCGAGGACGACATGCTGCGGCTGATCTTCATCTGCTGCCATCCGGCTCTTGCCGCCGATGCGCAGATGGCGATGGCGCTGCGCGAGGTCTGCGGGTTGACGACGGAAGAGATTGCGCACGCCTTCCTGGTGCCGGCGCCAACCGTCGCCCAGCGCATCGTGCGCGCCAAGAACCGGATCAGGACGGAAAAGATCCCTTATGAAGTGCCTGTCGGAGCCGAGCTGCCAGAGCGGCTGGATCGCGTGCTGCATGTCATCTACCTCGTCTTCAACGAGGGCTATTCGGCATCCTCGGGCAATATGATCGTGCGCGCCGACCTAACGACGGAGGCGATCCGGCTGGCGCGGCTCTTGGCAACCCTGCTGCCGCATCCGGATGTCGCTGGCCTGCTGTCACTGCTCCTTCTGCAGGAGTCGCGCCGTGCTGCCCGGCAGGATGGCGAGGGAGCTTTGGTGCTGCTTGCCGATCAGGATCGCTCGCTCTGGGACCGGGCAAGAATATCAGAGGGGCTGTCGCTGCTGGCGAGCGCCATGCGTACGTCTGATATCGGCATCTATACGGTTCAGGCGGCAATCGCCGCGGAGCACGCGAAGACCGGAAACATCGAGGAAACGGACTGGCGGCGCATCGCCTTCTATTACGACCTGCTGATTGCCGCACATCCCTCTGATATCGCCGAACTCAACCGCGCCGTGGCGGTCGCCATGGCCGAAGGACCGGAGACAGGCCTGGCGCTTGTCGATGCCATCATCGGCAAGGGCGAACTGACGACCTACCATCTCGCGCATTCGGCGCGGGCGGATTTCCTGCGCCGGCTCGGACGCAGGGCCGAGGCGATCGATGCTTACGAGACGGCGTTGACACTCTGCCGGCAGGAACCGGAGCAGGTCTTTCTGCGCAAGCGTATCGCGGAGCTTGCGGCCTCGCCCTGAACCATCCTCAACCCTTACGGCGGCCGAGCGGCAGCGAGATGGCGGTGCCGGTCAAGGCGGAAACGATGATGAGCAGATGCGCGCTGACGCTTGCCTGAGCCAGGGCGTCCAGGGCCGAGCGTTCGCTCGATGCACCGAATGCGACGGCACCGGCAGTGATGCCGGCCGGATAAGTGCCGACGCCACCAGGCGCGTGCACAGGCAGCACGGAGGAAAGCTCACCGCCCAGCGCGCCGCCGAAGCTTGCGGCCATCGGCGTGACGCCCATCAAGCCGAGCGCCCAGGCGAGCACCAGCACCTTCACCAGCCAGTTGACGATCGTCATCGCCCAGGCACGGCTGAAGGCGACGGCATCGAAAGGCAGGCCGTTCTCGATTTCATGAAGCAGCGCCTGCGCCTTGCGCGGCAGAAGTTTCGCACCGAGGCGCAGCAGCGGCTTGCGGGCGGCAAAGGCGAAGATCGGCAGGAACAGAAAGAGCACCCAGACGAGCCAGGCGAACGCGGCGTTCGGGGCGGCCACAGCAAAGCCGAGGCCGGCGGCGGCCAGCAGCGCGTGCAGGTCGAGCAGCCGCATGACGAAGAGTGCTGACGTGCCGCGCGTCAGGGGAATGGCGAATTCCGTGCGCATCAGCACCGGAAAACTGGTCTCACCTGCCCTGAACGGCAGCATGATGTTCAGGAGATTATGGATCTGGGTGACGCGGAAGAGGGCCGCGAAACGGCCCGCCGTCTCCCGTGGAAAATAATCGTAGATGCGCCATGTACGTAGGAAATAGGTGCTTGTCAGGAGTATCAGCGCGCCGATGACCGGACGTGGACCGACGGCCGCCCATTGCTGCAATATGACCGACCAGCCCCAGAACCATTCGATGAAAAGCGCATAGGCTGCGACGATTGCCACCGTCAGCAGGCTCATGCGATTGCGCAGAAACCAGGATTGCCCGCTTTCAACACTCGGGGTCTTCATGTATCAGGCTTCCTAAGTTTGGCTGCGGCGGCTGGTTTTCCAGCGGGTTTTCCATTGCTGGGCCTTTTAGGAGAAATGAAAGTTGCAGACAACGGTAGAGTCCATTCGCGGTGCGAATGATCAGGTGCAACCGCTCGAGCTGTCGCTGGTCGTTCCTGTTTTCAACGAGGAAGAAAGCATCGGCCCGCTCGTCGAGCGCATTGCCGCGGCGATGGTCGACTATCCGCATCGCTGGGAACTGATCCTCGTCGACGACGGCAGCACCGATGCAACGCTCGTCAATGCCCGCAAGTTCGTCAACCACGAGGGACTGACGCTGCGCATCGTCGAGCTGCAGCGCAATTTCGGCCAGACCGCCGCCATGCAGGCAGGCATCGATACCGCGCAAGGCCGGCTGATCGCCACAATGGACGGCGACCTGCAGAACGACCCGAAGGATATCCCTTCGATGGTTTCGGAGCTGGAACGGCGCGAACTCGACCTGCTCGTCGGCTGGCGCAAGAACCGCCAGGACGGGCTGCTGCTTCGCAAGATCCCCTCCTGGTGCGCGAACTACCTCATCGGCCGCATCACCGGCGTGAAGCTGCACGACTACGGCTGCAGCCTGAAAATCTACCGTGCCTCGATCATCAAGCAGGTGAAGCTGATGGGCGAGATGCACCGCTTCATCCCGGCCTGGGTTGCCGGCGTCGTGCCGAGCTCGCGCATCGGCGAAATGGCTGTCACCCATCACGCACGCCAGCACGGCACGTCGAAATACGGCATCTCACGCACCTTCCGCGTGATCCTGGACTTGCTGTCGGTGATGTTCTTCATGCGCTACAAGGCGCGTCCGGGCCATTTCTTCGGCTCGCTCGGCCTCGGCCTCGGCGGCCTCGCAGCGCTGATCCTGCTCTATCTCGGCTTCGACAAGTTCATCATGGGCAATGATATCGGCACGCGACCGATGCTCATGGTCGGCGTCGTGCTGCTGCTGTCGTCCGTGCAGATGATCACGACCGGCATCCTGGCGGAGATGATCGCGCGGACCTACTACCGCGACGATGCCTCGCCGAATTATATCGTGCGCCAGATCTTCTCCCGAGAAAGCTGAGGTGCAGAGCCTTTTCAGCCGCCGGCCCAATCTCATCCTGGCGGTGCTTGGAACCTATTTTCTGCTCCACCTGATCGTGCGGCTCAGCATTCCGAATGCGCTGGAGCTGGACGAGGCGGAGCAGATGCTGCTCTCGCAGTGGTTCGCCTTCGGCTATAATTCGCAACCTCCCTTCTACAACTGGGTGCAGTACGGGGTGACATCGCTGCTTGGCGCGTCGCTGTTTTCGCTGTCGCTCCTCAAATGCACCATGCTGTTCCTGTCCTATGTCTTCTACTGGCTGACGGCGCGGCTGACATTGAAGAACAGCAGCCTGGTGGTGGTCGCGACGCTTGGCCTGCTCACCGTGCCGCAGATCGTCTTCGAGGCGCAGCGGGACCTGACGCATTCGGTGGCGACGATCTTTGCCGGATCGCTATTCCTCTACGGCTTTTTCCGCACGCTGAAGACGCCGTCGGCCATTTCCTATGCGATCGTCGGCGTTGCGACCGGCATCGGCATCATATCGAAGTATAATTTCGCGCTTCTTCCAGCCGCGGCATTCGTCGCTGCGCTGATCGATACCGATTTCCGCAAGCGCCTGTTCGATCGGCGACTGATACTGACCATCGTGATTTCGATCGCTATCGTCACGCCGCATGCAATCTGGTTCCTGCAGCATCTCGACCTCGCCATCGATCGCACGCTGCACAAGATGACCGGTGAGGAGAAAGGCTATCTCTCGCAGATATCGACCGGCTTTCTCCGCTTCATCTCCGCGATGGTCGGCATTGCCGGCGTCTCCGTCGTCATCTTTCTGGCGCTCTTTGCCAAATCGCTGCCGGCAATGTCGCGCGCTTCCAGCCGCTGGTCGAGAATTGCCGGGCGCATCCTGCTGATCGAGATCGGCGCCATTGCGCTGATGATCCTGCTTGCCGGCGTCGACAACGTCGCCGACCGATGGCTGACGCCACTCTTCCTCATCCTGCCGCTCTATATCTGCATGAAGGCCGACAGCGCCGAGGTCGATGCGGGAACGCCCTTGCGCGCATCGCTGGCGGTGAGCGGCGTGATCATGGGCGTCGTGCTGGCCGTGCTCGCCATGCGCGCCTATTACGGCCCGCTCTTCGGCAAATATCAGCGGCTGAACATCCCCTACGGCAGCTTCGCCGAGACGATCCGCAAGGATATCGGCGGCGAGCCGGGGCTGATCGTCGGTTACGACCCGCATCTCGACGGCAATATGCGGCTGCTGATGCCCGGCACCCCGGTACAGTCCTATTTCTATCCGGACTTCAAGCCGAAGTTCCAGCTGGACGCAAAACATCCCATCGTCTTCGTCTGGCGTGATGACAAGGGCAAAACGCCCCCGGCCTGGCCGAATGAATATTTTGGAGATGTACTGGCGCAAACCGGCTTGAAGCAGCCGGAGACGCATATCGTTGCCCTGCCCTATATCTACGGCCAGCCGGGTGACACCTATCAATTCGCCTACGCGATCGCCTATCCCTAAGAGCGCAGCTCCTTCCAAGCAGCATCCAACGCAATCTTGGCGATGCGCGCCATCTCGTCGACCTCCTCGTGGCTGATAACGAGCGGCGGCGAGGCCAGCATGCGGTCGCCGGTGGCGCGCAGCACGAGGCCGTTTGCCAGAGCATGGTTGCGCACAAGCGCGCCGATCGGATCGGGTTTTTCGAAGCGGGTGCGGGTCTTCTTGTCGGCGGCAAGCTGCAGGCCGCCCATGAGGCCGACGCTTTCAGCCTCGCCGACGAAATCGTGCTCGGCAAGGGCGCCCCATTTCTTGGCGAAATAGGGGCCGATGTCATCGCGCACGCGCTCGACCAGCTTTTCCTCCTCGATGATGCGCAGGTTTTCGAGGGCGGCGGCAGCGCAGACCGGGTGGCCGGAATAGGTGAAGCCATGGTTGAAATCGCCGACCTCGTTGATCAGCACATCGGCAATGCGATCGCTGACGAGCACGCCGCCGATCGGCAGATAGCCTGACGACAAGCCCTTTGCGATTGGGGCAAAGTCCGGCTCGACGCCGAAATATTGATGGCCGAACCATTCGCCGAGGCGGCCGAAGCCGCAGATGACTTCATCGGTGACGAGCAGGATGTTGCGCGCCTTGCAGATGCGGTCGATCTCCGGCCAGTAGGTCTCCGGCGGAATGATGACGCCGGCTGCGCCCTGGATCGGTTCGGCGACGAAGGCTGCGACATTCTCCTCACCCAGTTCATCAATCTTGGCTTCCAGTTCGCGGGCAACCTTCAGGCCGAATTCGGCGGGCGAGAGATCGCCGCCTTCGCCATACCAATAGGGCTGGCCGATATGGACGATGCCGGGGATCGGCAGGTCGCCCTGCTCGTGCATGTATTTCATGCCGCCGAGGCTGGCGCCGGCGACCGTCGAGCCGTGATAGCCGTTGCGCCGCGCAATGACTGTCTTCTTCTGGGGCTGGCCGACCGCCGCCCAATAGACGCGGGCCATGCGGAACCAGGTGTCGTTCGCCTCCGAGCCGGAGCCTGTGAAGAAGATATGGTTGAAGCGCGGTCCGGCCTTGGACGTCACCTTCTGGGCCAGCAGGGTCGCCGGCGGCGAGGTCGTGCCGAAGAAGGTGTTGTAGTAGGGAAGCTCGTTCATCTGCCTTGCGACGGCATCGGCGATTTCCTTGCGGCCGTAGCCGATATTGACGCACCAGAGACCGGCGAAACCATCGAGATACTTTTTGCCGTTGTTATCGAAGATATGCACGCCCTCGCCGCGCTGGATGATGCGCGTTCCCTCGGCATTCAGCTTCTTCATGTCGGAGAAGGGATGCAGGTGATGGGCGGCATCGATCGCGGCAAGGTTCGAAAGCGGGTAAGTATCGGACATGATTAGACCTTCGGATTGAAAGGCTTTCTGTGATGGTTTACGACCTTGGCCTTCTGCGAGAGGATTTTCAAGGTCATGGCGAGCAACGGCAAAGAGGCTGGAGAAGGCGATCCGCGTTTCGAGATCCTGATCGTTGGCATGAATGGCGATCTGCGCGGCAAGCAGCTTCCGCTTTCGGCCGAAAAGAAAGTCTGGGCCGGCGATATCCGCCTGCCGACCTCGACGCAGTCGCTCGACATCTGGGGTGACGACAATGACGACATTACCGGCCTGTCGCTGACGATCGGCGATCCCGACGGCAATGTCATCCCCGATCGCCGCAGCCTGACGCCGATGCCCTGGGCGCCGGAGGGATCGATGCAGGTGCTCGCCACGATGCACGAGTTCGACGGCAGCCGCAGCTTCATGGACCCGCGCGGCATTCTCGCCTCTGTGCTCGAACGCTATGCCGAGCGCGGGCTGACGCCCGTCGTGGCAACCGAGCTGGAATTTTATGTGGTCGAGGAGAACTGGCGCGAGACGGGCATTCCCTCCCCGCCTGTTAGCCTCACCTACCGCGGCGAGCCAAACGGCTTTCAGCTCTACGACATGAGCGCCGTCGACGCGCTCGACGCCTATCTGCAGACGTTGCGCGCCTATGCAAAAGCGATGGACCTGCCGGCGGAGGCGACGACGGCGGAATTCGGCCCCGGCCAGTTCGAGGTGAACCTGTTGCACCGGCCCGATGCGCTGGCTGCGGCCGACGACTGCCTCTACCTGAAGCGCATCGCCGAGCAGGCAGCGCGCAAGCACGGGCTGAAATCGACCTGCATGGCCAAGCCCTATTCGGAACATGCCGGTTCCGGTCTGCATGTTCATGCGAGCATCATCGACAGGGATGGCAACAATATTCTCGATGCCAAGGGCGGCGAGCCCAAGCTTTTGAAATCAGTGACGGCAGGCATGCTGCAGACCATGCATGAGGCGCAGCTCGTCTTTGCACCCTTCGCCAATTCCTATCGCCGTTTCCAGCCAGGATCCTTCGCGCCGACCGACCTCACCTGGGGCACAGGACATCGCGGCACGGCCATCCGTATCCCTGACAGCAACGGGCCGGCGGCGCGCATCGAGCATCGCGTGGCGGGCGCTGATGCCAACCCCTATCTGCTGCTGGCGGCTATCCTTGGCGGCATGCTGCTTGGCCTTGATGGTGATCTCAATCCCGGTGAGGAAACGACGCCCGCCTACACCCCGCCGGGCGCGAAGCGGCTCACGCATGATTTCCTGACGGCGGTGGAGACATTCCGGCACTCGGCTTTCATCGCCGATGTCTTCGGCGAGCGGTATCGCAAGCTTTATGGCGACACAAAGTACAAGGAAGCGATCGCGCATCTGCGCACGGTATCGGATTTCGATTACCGCACATATCTTGCGCGCCTGTAAGTTAATATAACCCTTCATATAACAGTCATCTAGACGCTTTTCTTAACCCTGTTGGCATTCTCGCCGATATATACTCGGCATCAGTAATATATGCCTGATACCGGCATGTGCAGTGACCGGCAGCGGAGCCGGCATGGATAATCGTACAGGGAAAGGGATCGGTTTGATGAACCGCATCACTCTTGAGGGAAAGCTGCTGTTTGCGACCGTCATCGTCGCCTTTCTCACCCTCGTTCTGACAGCTAGCGCCCTCATTCCGACCTATGAGAGCTACCGTTCGACTCATGACAATCTGCTTGCCGTGGAACGCTTCCAACAGGTTCTGGAGGTCGCCACCCACATGTCCGCGGAGCGCGGCCCGGCCAATGACATCATGGCGATCGAGCCGGATAGCAGCGCCCCAGCGACGGAGCGGCTGAGGGTCTTCCGGCGCATCAGCGATCTGGCGCTCGAGGCTCTCGACGAGCCGCTTGCCGTCGATGTCTCTTCCGCCCTGCCCGATCTGCAGAAGGCTATCGACGATACCAGGGACCAGCTTCGCAAAGCCCGTGAGGCCGTGGACCGGGTTGCCGCAACGCCCCTTGCCGAGCGCCGGCCGCAGGATGTCCAGGCCGCGATCGGCGAAATGATCGAGGTGATCGAAACCTTCCAGCATGTCGTCGACTGGCACGTGGCGGCCCTCACGAGCCGCCGGCCGGAACTGACCGCGCCGTTCCTCACCGGACGCATGATCAGTGACATGCGCGAATATGGCGGGCGGGCCGCCTCACAGATCATGGGGCCGATCGCCACACGCCAGCCGCTGCGCGACAGCCATATCACCGATGCAAACCGCACTATCGGGCGGCTTCTGGAATTGCGCACGCTGATGCAGGGCCAGAAGATCGTCAGCGATCATGATGCGCTGTCTGCCAAGCTCATGAAGGATGTCGATACGATCTTTTTCGGATCCGGCCTCGACCTCGTGAAGATCCTCATAGAACAAGGCAAGATTTCCGGCGATTATTCGATCTCCGCCGTCGATCTGACGCGCAACTATGTTCCGACGCTGCAGCCACTAGCGCGGCTGCGCACGGTCTTCCTCGATGATGTCGTGAAACGCTACAGGGCCCAGCATGACGCAGCCTCCTACCGTCTGGCCGCCATTGCCGTCATCACGGCTTCTGCACTGGCGGTGCTGCTCGCCCTCTTCCGCTCCATCCGCCTTCACATGCTCGATCCGCTGCTGACGGCGCGCCGGCAGATCATCGCGCTTGCCGAGGGCAACGCCATGACAAACCTTGGGGTCTCCAAGGCACCGGAGATGCGCAGCCTGTTCGAAGCGCTGGAACTGCTTCGCGGCAAGCTTGACGAGCGGGCCGAATATGAGGCCCGCCTGAGGATGCAGGCCGAGAAAGACGGCCTGACCGGCGTATGGAACCGCCGGGCGCTGGAAGGCTTCGGCAATGCCCCTTCGGAGCGTGAGGAAGATGTCTGCCTGATGCTGATCGATATCGATCACTTCAAGACGGTCAACGATACCTATGGTCACCTCACCGGCGACGCTGTGCTCATCGAAATCGCGTCACTGCTGCAGAGCGCCATGCGGCCGACGGATATTGTCGCGCGCTATGGCGGCGAGGAATTCGCCGTTCTCGTTTCGAATGCCGATCTTGAGGCCACCGCAGCTTTTGCGGAGGAACTGAGCAGCCGCATTCAGGCGCATGTCATCCGCGATGCGGAAACCGGCGTCGATCTCTCCGTCACCGTCAGCATCGGCGTCGCCTCCGGCGCCTGCGGTACCGAAGGCTGGCGACAGCTTATCGCATCGGCCGATGAGGCGCTTTACTGCGCCAAGAAGCAGGGACGCAACCGCACCTGTGTATTCGGGGACGAAGCGGACCGGGATATCGTCGAAAACGCTCTAATTCCTTTTAGAGCCAGGCGCTCCGCTTCGCTCTGAGCGTCAAGCGGCCGGCTCGCGCCGCTCCCCCTCGCCTTCCTGTGCGGCGAGCCCCTGTTTGACCAGCACCTTCAACTCGCCGGGATGAAGCTTGATCGTGACGTCGCGCTGCAGCGGCAGAAGCTCGCCATCCATCACACAGTTCGCCTTGGCGCGCAGCTTCGGGAAGTGCAGATGCACCTCGGCCGGATGCAGGACCATGACCGCATCGTTTTCGCGGAATTTGCCGCGCAGCATGTCGATAGCCAATCGCGCGACACCGAGCGGTTTCAGCGGTTTTGCGGTGTAGAAGCCAAGTTCGCCGCTGCGCAGATTATCGGCATAGAGCAACGCGTTTTCGCCGAAGGGGTTGTTTGATACCGATATCGCCGAGACGCGGCGGGTTTCTTTCATGCCGGCCGCCTCGAAGGCGACCTCGAATTCCGGCGGGTTGAAGACGACGCCGAAGGCGGCGCGAGTGCTGGCGCGCATCTTTCCGAAGCGGGAGCGATAGCTGTAGGAATTGCGGTAGCGCACCATGCGCGCATGCAGGCCGGCGGAGAACTGGTGGATGAAGGGCCTGCCGTTGGCGCTGGCGATATCGACATTGTCGAGTTCGCCGAAAGCCAGCACATCGAGTGCTTGCCAGATATCGAGCGGCACTTTCAGCGAGCGGGCAAAGAGGTTCATGGTACCGGCCGGCACGACCCCGAGCGCTACGCCGTTCTTCCAGGCGATCGACGCTGCTGCCGAAATGGTGCCGTCACCGCCGCCGGCGACTATGCCGTCGATGTCGTCACGCCGCGCTGCCCGTTCCATGGCGGGAACGATCTCGTTGCCGGAGAAGACGATGGCATCGAAATCATGGCCGGCTTCGCGGAAGACTTCTTCCGCGCGCCTTTCATATGCCTGCATGTCTGTCGTTCTGAAGGTACCGCCGTCGCGATTGAATAAACCGACGAGCTTCATGAGGTGCCTGTTCCCTATCCCGCTGTTCCTGACCTCAAGATGGTTGAAGCATATGCGATTTCAAGCCGGATGATTTGCCCGGCAACATCGCCGAAACGCAAATATTGCAATGGACGTATGCAGATAGCGCTACGCTGCACTGCAAAAAAAGCACTCGACGCTGTCAGCTTCGCGTTCAATAGATGGGATACTGGAGATCACATCTCCGCCTCCCGCCATTTCTGCCCACCAATTCTAGATGACCGGTTCTGCGCTCAAAGCCAGCAGCCGTTGCCAAGCTTAGATCCTCCGAAGGACCACCCGTGAGCCAGGTTGCCGTCAACGATTCCATCGATTCCGAACTGGAGGCAGCGCTTCCCTCGGCCACGACTGTCGCACTGGTACAGCTGGCGCTCGCCGCCGGCGGCTTCGGCATCGGTACGGGCGAATTCGCGATCATGGGCCTGCTGCCCAATGTGGCGGACACTTTCTCGGTCACGACGCCGCAGGCAGGTTATGTCATCAGTGCCTATGCCCTTGGCGTCGTCATCGGCGCACCCGTCATCGCCGTGCTTGCCGCCAAGATGGCGCGGCGCACGCTGCTGCTTTGCCTGATGTTGCTCTTTGCAGTCGGCAACATCCTGAGCGCAGTCGCTCCGACCTTCGAGAGCTTCGCGGTTCTGCGGTTCATCACCGGCCTGCCGCATGGCGCCTATTTCGGTGTTGCCGCCCTCGTCGCCGCCTCCATGGTGCCGGTGCATCGCCGCGCACGGGCCGTCGGCCGCGTCATGCTCGGCCTGACGGTCGCGACCCTGCTCGGCACACCGCTGACCACCTTCTTCGGCCAGGCGCTCGACTGGCAGGTCGCCTTCCTGACCGTCGGCATCATCGGGCTTGTAACAGTCGCGCTCATCTGGTTCTACGTGCCGCATGACAAGGTTTCGGAAGGGGCAAGCGCGCTGCGCGAACTCAGCGCCTTCCGCCGTCCCCAGGTGCTGCTGACGCTTGCCATCGCCGCTGTCGGTTACGGCGGCATGTTCGCCATGTTCAGCTATATCGCCTCGACGACGACGCAGGTGGCGATGCTGCCGGAAACGGCCGTTGCGCTCATGCTGGTGCTCTTCGGCGTCGGCATGAATGCCGGCAACTTCATCGGCTCGTGGCTTGCCGACAAGTCGCTGCTCGGCACGATCGGCGGGTCGCTCGTCTACAATATCGTCGTGCTGACGATGTTCTCGCTGACCGCGTCGAACCCCTATATGCTCGGGCTCTGCGTCTTCCTCGTCGGCTGCGGCTTTGCGGCAGGCCCGGCGCTGCAGACGCGCCTGATGGATGTTGCGGCCGATGCGCAGACGCTGGCGGCCGCCTCCAACCACTCGGCCTTCAACATCGCCAACGCGCTCGGCGCATGGCTCGGCGGCCTCGTCATTGCCTGGGGTTACGGCTATGCGGCGACCGGCTATGTCGGCGCCGTCCTGTCCTTCCTCGGCCTCTTCGTCTTTGCCGCGTCGCTACGCCTGGAGCGCCGCACCCGGAGCGCTTAACGCCTTCGTGATACGCAGCTCGCGGCCCTCCGGGCTGCAGAACACGAATTCATCCCCCCAGGCGGCGAGCGCCCGGATGACCGGCTTCAGCGTGGAGCCGAGCGGCGTCAGCGCATATTCGACGCGCGGCGGCACGACCGGGTAAACTGTTCGTGAGACCAGGCCGGAGTGCTCCAGCTCGCGCAGCTGCTTGGTCAGCATGCGCTGGGTGATGGCAGGCAGGTGGCGCCTGAGCTCGTTGAAGCGCAACGTCTTGTCCATCAAGTGAAAAAGGATCACGCCCTTCCACTTTCCGTCGAGATAAGTCAGCGTCGCCTCCACCGGGCAACCGGGGAAATTCTCGATCAGCTTGGCGCGCGGGCGTGACATTTACAGTATCCTTTTTGGTACTACGTACAGAATTTGTGCATTCTTGCGTTGCCGGAACATAGGTCGCATCTAGCTCTCGTACAATGAACACAGGAGTTACCAAGATGCGCGCCGTCGCTTACAAGACCCCACAGCCAATCGCCGCCGAAACCTCGCTGATCGATGTCGAACTGCCCACACCCGAGGCGAAGGGCCACGATCTGCTCGTCGAGATCAGGGCCGTCTCCGTCAACCCTGTCGACGTGAAGGTCCGCGCCAACATGGCGCCACCCGCCGATGAGCTGAAAGTGCTTGGCTTTGATGCCGCCGGCATCGTCAAGGCTGTCGGTTCCGATGTCACGCTCTTCAAGCCGGGCGACGAAGTCTTCTATTCCGGCGTCATCAACCGCCCTGGCTCGAATGCCGAATTCCAGCTCGTCGACGAGCGCATCGTCGGCAGGAAGCCGAAGAGCCTGGATTTCGCCGCAGCGGCCGCGCTGCCGCTGACCTCGATCACGGCCTATGAGGCACTGTTCGACCGGCTGCGTGTGACCGATCCGGTGCCGGGTGCCGCCCCTGCCGTGCTCATTATTGGCGGTGCCGGCGGTGTCGGCTCGATCGCCGTGCAGATTGCCCGCACGCTCACCGACCTGACCGTCATCGCCACCGCTTCCCGCCCAGAAACCCAGGAATGGGTGAAGGCTCATGGCGCGCACCATGTCATCGACCACTCCAAGCCGCTCGCCCCTCAGGTCGCAGCCCTCGGCATCGGCGCGCCGGGCTTCATCTTCTCGACGACGAATACGGACAAGCATGTCGCCGATATCGTCGAGGCGCTCGCGCCGCAGGGACGCTTCGCACTTATCGACGATCCCAAGACCTTCGATATCGTTCCCTTCAAGCGCAAGGCGGCTTCCGTTCACTGGGAGCTGATGTTCACCCGCCCACTCTTCGGCACGCCTGACATGATCGAGCAGCACAGGATCCTGAACAGGATTTCCGAGCTCGTCGATGCGGGCAAGATCCGCACGACGCTGTCGGAAACCGTCGGAACGATCAATGCCGCAAACATGAAAAAGGCGCACGCCATGGTCGAAAGCGGCACGATGAAGGGCAAGGTGGTTCTCGCCGGATTCTGAATTTCCGGACTTCGGAAACCAGCTTTTTCAATCGTTTGAAATAATACGTAAACGATACTGACTTACAATGCCGCGCCGAGGGTGCGGCATTGTGGCGTTAAGCATCTAAGCAACTTGACTTTTTCCGCATTCGAGACCACCTAGTGCGACACGTGCATGACACACGTTTTGCACGGATATCAACGGAGCCATCATTCAGATGCCAAGCGACAGTAGCAGTCGATTGCCTTTGCCGTACGCGGCCTTCGTGCGCTGACCTGGACGCTCCGGGCTCGCCCGATCGGACGCTACGGCGGATCGACGGAAAGGCGAGCCAATGAATATCAATCGCTTCCCCCTGCGGGCCGGCTATGCCGCCCGTGCCTTCATGAACAACAGCCGTGTTGCGTCCATTGCCGAGCGCGTGGAATCGCTGAACGGGCTTGCCCCGGCTGAAGCCGGCCGCATCCTTTCGCGGATGCCGCAGGAATATGCCGTCAACATTCTCGACCGTCCGGAGCTGCGCAACGCGCCGGCCATTCTGGCGCTGATGGACGGCACGGATTCGGCCCGCCTCCTGCATGGCATGTCGAACGACCGCGTCGCCGACGTCCTGCTGGAGCTTGGTATCGACGACCGCGTGCGCCTGTTCTCCAGCCTGGAAGAACCTGTCCGCATCGCCATCCAGCATCTGATGGGCTATCCGCCGCGCACGGCCGGCAGCATCATGACGACGGAATTCGTCAGCGTACCCGACGACTGGACGATCGCCCAGACGCTCGACCATGTGCGTCAGGTCGAACGCTCGCGGGAAACCGTCTATGCCATCTATGTGCTGGACCATAATTCCGGCGCGCTGCTGCATGTCGTGACGTTGCGCCGCCTCATTACCGGCGAGGCCGACGCTTCGATCCTTTCTGTCGCGCAGAAGGGGACGCCGGTTTCGGCCGATGCGCTGATGAAGCAGGAAGACGTCGCACGGCTGATCCGCAAGCACGACCTGCTGGCGCTGCCCGTCATCGACGATCACGGCATGGTGCTCGGCATCGTCACGGTCGACGATGTGATCGACACGATGATCTCAGATACGACCGAAGCTGCCCAGAAGTTCGGCGGTATGGAAGCACTCGGCAAGCCCTATATGAAGATCAGCTTCGGCGGCATGATCCGCAAGCGGGCCGGCTGGCTCTGCGCCCTCTTCCTCGGCGAAATGCTGACGGCAAGCGCCATGCAGCATTTCGAAGGCGAGCTGGAGAAGGCTGTCGTGCTGACGCTCTTCATTCCACTGATCATGAGCTCCGGCGGCAATTCCGGTTCGCAGGCAACCTCGCTCATCATCCGGGCGCTTGCTGTCGGCGAGCTGAAGCTGACCGACTGGTGGCGGGTGCTGCTGCGCGAACTGCCGACGGGCATCACGCTCGGCGCCATTCTCGGACTTGTCGGCATGCTGCGCGTCATCTTCTGGCAGACGGCCGGGCTCTATGATTACGGCCCGCACTGGCAGCTCGTCGGCCTGACGGTCTTTGCCGCATTGGTCGGTATCGTCACCTTCGGCTCCATCTCGGGTTCGATGCTGCCGTTCATCTTGCAGAAGCTGCGGCTCGATCCGGCAACGGCATCGGCTCCGTTTGTCGCCACGCTGGTCGACGTCACCGGGCTCGTCATCTATTTCTCGGTGGCTCTGCTGATCCTCAGCGGGACGCTGCTCTAGATCCTGCTTCAGATTTCAGGCCGCTCGGCCTGAAATCATCTCCACCCAACGCTTTGTTATGATGCAATTCCGGGCGAGTCCTTCAGTGCCTGCATAGGATGCAGGAGATGCAGGGGCAGTTTTCGTCGCTCTATAGGAATTGTCAGATTCAATGCCTGTCATATCACCGTCTGACAATTCCCACGCGACCTATAAAAAAACCTATGCAAGCCCTGCATCCTATGCACCTTACCAGTGATCTGGTTCGTTCTGTACAAGAACAGCTCCATCCCGTCGGTTCAACGCAGACCCGTTGCACGTTTTTGCTGGGATGGCTCTAACGTTCGACGAAGGGCAGGCAGAGCGGTGTGCCATCAACGGGATGGGATATCACGACCGCGTCGATCCCAAAGACGGCGCGAATGAGCTCCGGCTTCAGAATATCGACAGGACTGCCTGACGCGTGAATGCCGCCATCAGCGACCGCGATGATGTGGTCGGCATATTGGGCGGCGTGGTTGAGATCGTGGACGACCATGACGACGGTGCGTCCACTTTTCCCGTTCAGTTCCTTCAACAGTTCCAGAACTTCCAGCTGATGGGCGATGTCGAGATAGGTCGTCGGCTCGTCCAGCAGCAGGATCGGCGTTTCCTGCGCCAGCGCCATGGCGATCCAGGCGCGCTGCCGCTGGCCGCCGGAGAGGCGGTCGAGCGGGCGCTCGGCGAGATCGGTCAGGCCAGTTGCGGCAAGCGACGCTTCGACGATCTGCTCGTCATGGCGCGTCGTGCGTGACAGCATGCCCTTGTGCGGGTGGCGGCCGAAGCGGCAGAGCTGGCGCACGGTGAGGCCATCAGGCGAAACCGGGCTTTGCGGCAGCAGCGCCAGCGTCTGGGCAATCACCCTGCCGGGCATTTCCGCAATCGCTTTGCCGTCCAGCGTCACCGTGCCGCCGAGCGGCTGGATGATGCGGCCAAGGGCGCGTAGCAGCGTCGATTTACCGGAGCCGTTGGCGCCGATAAGCGCCGTGATCTTGCCGTCGGGGATCACGACATCGACATGGTCGAGGACTTTGATCGCGGCGTAACCGAGCGTCAGATCCTCGGCGGAGAGGCGTGAATGGACGGCATCAGTCATGACGGCCGGCCTCCTTGATCAGCAGGAAAATGAGATAGGGACCGCCGATGACGGCAGCGACAATGCCGGCAGGGATCTCGTTCGGCAGGGCCACGAGCCGGCCGATCAGATCGGCAGTCGATAGCGTCAAAGCGCCGATCAGGGCGCTTGCCGGAACCATATGACGGGCGCGCGGGCCGACGAGCAGGCGCGCGGCATGCGGTGACAACAGGCCGAGGAAGCCCATTGAGCCGACAGCGGCGACGCTGCCGGCGCAGAGCAGCACCGAGACGACAATAAGGCCGCCGCGCAACAGGCCGGGCGAAATGCCGAGGCTCGTCAGCGTATCGTCGCCGAAACCGCCGGCATCGAGCCTGATAGTAGCGATCAGCACCAAGGGCAGGCAGGCGACAAGCCAGAGCGAGAGCGCAATCACATCGGTCATCGTCGAGCCGTAGACACTGCCGGCGAGCCAGACCATCGACTGGTCGGCGCGGGTCGGGAAGAGCACCATGACATATTGCATCAGCGCCTGGGCCAGCATGCCGAGCGCCACGCCGACGAGCGCCAATGCCGCAATACCGCCGCCGAATGCGCGTCCGATGGCGAGCAGCACCAGCGCACCGGCAACGGCACCGGCGACGACGCCGGCCGGAATTGCCCAGACGGCCCAGGCCGGCGGCGCAAAGAGGCCGGCAAGGAAGGCACCGAAGCCTGCCCATTTGGTGATGCCGACGACATCGGGTGAGGCCAGCGGATTGCGCAGCGCGCCTTGAAGGAAGACGCCGGCAACGCCGAGCGAGGCGCCGGCGAGGATGGAAACGATGACGCGCGGGGCGCGGTACTGCATGACGATGAATCCGCTCTTGCCGCCGGCGATACCATCCAGCACCTGACCGACCGACAGCGTGACGGCGCCGATCGTCATGCCGATAACGGCAACGACGAGAATGAGGACCGCGATGGCAAGGCAGACGCTTGCTGCGCGCAGGCTCTTCGATGGCAAGGCGGCACTCGTCATTTCGCCCTCTGATGCCAGAGGATGACGAGAAAGGCCGGTGCGCCGATCAGCGCCGTGACGATGCCGACAGGCGTCTCCGCCGGAAAGGCGGCGACGCGGCCCAGCAGATCGGCGGCATTCAGCAGCAGGGGACCGGTGATGGCGCTGAGCGCAATGACCGTCAGCTGATCGCCGCCCGCCAGACGGCGCACGATATGTGGCACCAGCAGACCGATGAAACCGATCGGGCCACTGACGGCGACGGCGGAACCGGCGAGAATGACGATCAGCACCGCCGCAAGACCGCCGACGCGCCTGGCATTCTGGCCGAGCGAGACGCCTGTGGCGTCGTCGAGCGCCAGAACGCCGAAATGACGGCCGCCAATCAGGGCGATACCACCACCCAAGAGCGTGAAGGGCAGGATGATCCAGACCTTGCTCCACTGCGCGCCGTTGATGGAGCCGGCGAGCCAGTAAACGATATCCTGCCCGGCATTGTTGGCGATGAGAATCGCCTGCATAAGAGCTGCAAGCACGAGCTGGATGGAGATGCCTGCGAGTGCCAGCTTCATTTCGTTCATGCCGCCGGACACCGAAAGCGCCCACATGGCAAAACCGACGGCGGCCGCGCCGATGAAGGCCGGCCAGACCGTACCGCCGGCGCTTAGGCCCGGCACTGCAATAAGGCTGATGACGATGACCAGTGAAGCCCCGGCATTGATGCCGAAAGTCTGGGGTGAGGCCAGCGAATTGCGGGTGAGCGTCTGGATCAGTACCCCGGCAACAGCGAGATTGGCGCCGACCAGCATGGCGAGCATCGCCCGCGGCAGGCGGACGTCCCAGACCAGCGCGCTGTCGGGCGAGCCATCGGGTGCAAAGAGCAGGTGCAGGGCCCTGATAACCGGCAGCTCGGAGACGCCGAAGGAAATACTGCCCAGGATGATAATGGCAAGCGCAAGCAAAAGGCAAAGCGCCAGCAGCACAGGGCTGCCGGTTCCATGCCGCATGATTGCGCCGCTCCTTGTCGTCATTGGCGCTTATCCGGCCTGATAGACCTTGGCGAGTATCTCGCGAGCGATCATCTCCGCCGTCGTCAAACCGCGAAAACGGGAAAACTGGTTGCGGTCGACCTGAAAGATCATGCCGGCCTTCACCGCCGCAATGTTGTTGAAGGCGGCGTTGCTCTTCCACTGGTCGAACACGGTGGCGCCGGTATCGGTCGCAACCAGAAATACGTCCGGATTGATGGCGACAAGGCGCTCGATCCCTGCCCCGCTTTCCACGGCATCGCTGGAATCGATGGCCGGCGTCAGGCCCATGGCCTTGAAGACGGAACCGGTGAAGGAGGAGGAGCTATGCAGGCTCATGGAATCCGGATTGGCGACGGCGAGGAGGAAGCGACGCTTTTCGCCTGCCGGGATCTTTGCGACCAATCCGGCGATGATAGCCTCATGCGTGGCAAGCGCCTGTTGGCCCTTTTCCTTTTCACCGAGCGCATCGGCGATGGTCACGACAGAAGCCTTGATCACCTCGTAGCTGCCTTCCCAACTGTTCAGCACGATGGTCGGCGCAATGGCACTCAATTGTTCATAGATCGCCGAATGGCGGAGTTCATCGGCGATGATGAGATCGGGCGTCAGCGCTGCGACGAGTTCCAGATTGGGCTCCAGGCGGGTCCCGACCGAGCTGTAGTCGATCTTCTTGCCGAGAAGCTGCTCGATGCGCTTCGACTGATTGTCGTCGGTGATGCCGACGGGCAGGACATCGACCGCATTCAGGGCCTGCACGAAGGAGAATTCGAGAGCGACGACGCGCGACGGCTTGCCGGAGATTTCGGTCGTGCCGAGCTCATGTTTGATGGTGCGCTTATTATCGTCTGCAAGGGCAAGGCCCGGTACGGCAGCGGTAGCACAGGCCGAAAGCAACAGGCCGAACTGGCGGCGCGACAGCGGAATATCAAAAACGCTCACGACAAAATCCTTCATACTGAAATGATCGACCGGCCCTCACACCGAGTGAGACACCGGCTACAGAAATGAAGCGGATTTTTCAAGTAAAGTTTACAATCGCACTCACCTTATTCCGCTGCTGCGTCAATTGCGCTCGGGCAGCTTCAGTGGTCCATGCGTCTTGATACTGCGGATGGCAAAATTCGAGCGGATATCGGTGACATTCGGCAGGGTCAGCAACGTCTCCGTCAGCAGCCGTTCGTAGGCCGAGAGGTCTTCGACCACGACCTCCGCCAGGAAATCGGCGGTGCCCGAGATCAGGAAGCAGGAAACGATCTCGGGAATAGCGAGCAGGGCTGCCTGCTGCGCCTCGGAATTCTCCCGGCTGTGGTGGGCGACCTTGAATTCGACGAAGACGGTGAGGCCGAGGCCGACCTCCTTGCGATCGATATCGGCCGTGTAGCGGCGGATGACGCCGATTTTCTCGAGATTGCGGATACGGCGCAGGCAAGGGGATGGCGAGAGGTTCACCTTCTCGGCGATCTCGACATTGGTGGCGCGCGCATCTTCCTGCAGGCATTTCAGGATGGCAATATCGAATTTATCGAGATTTGGCATTTTCGCGAACTCTGAAGGCACAAATTGGCAGATCATTGCGCATAGCATGATTTTTGAGCCATAGATAGCAAGGACATGCCTCTGCGTCTGGCGCTAATCTTCTCTTCAACCGGACAGGATCCGGACGGAGGAAAGGATCAGGACGATGAGCACGATCGCATTTTCAAACGACAAATCGCCTTCGCAATCCCTGGGTTATGCTGCCGGCACGATCACCGTGCTGATTTGGTCGACATGGTTTCTGGCGACGCGCCATAGTGCGGCAACGCCGCTTGGGTCGATCGACATCGGTCTTATCCGCTTCGGCATTCCGGCGCTCGTGCTTTCGCCCGTTTGGCTGCGGACCGGGCTCTTACCGAAGGGTCTTCCGCTGCATCTGCTGGCGATCATGGTTGCCGGCTGCGGTGCGATCTTCTTCCTGGTGACCACGCTTGCCATTCACTCCACACCGGCGGCCTCGTCGGGCATTCTGCTTGGCGGTTCCATGCCGCTTGCCACCGCCTTGATCGGCATTCTGCTGTTTCGCGAACGGCCGGATGCCACGCGGATTGCCGGGTTGCTGGCGATCGTCGCAGGTGTGATGATCCTGCTTGCGCGCAGCCTTGCCGATGCTTCCCTGCCCTGGACCAGCTTCGTGCTGCTGCCATCAGGCGCCGTTCTCTGGGCAAGCTATACGCATGCCTTCCGCCGCTCGGGCCTGACCGCCATCCAGGCGAGCGCATTGATCGCCATCTGGTCCTTCCTGATCATGGCCGCCCTTGCGCTGGTCTTCGGCGTTTCACTGCCGCAGGTTCCTTTGCCGGAGATCGGGTTGCAGGTGCTGAGCCAGGGCATTCTCTCGGGCCTCGTCGCCATGGTCGCCTATGGCACGGCCGTTCGTACCCTCGGCGGGACACAGGCTGCCGCCTTCACGGCACTGACCCCGGTGCTTGCTACACTCGGCGGTGGCCTGCTGCTCGGCGAGCAGATGGGACTTGCCGAAATCAGCGCCGCCGTCATCACCGGCATCGGCGTGGCGCTTTCGACCGGCATTGCCGCCAAGCGCCGCTGAGCATTCTCCAACAATAAAAGCCGCCGACGGCGATCAGCTGCGGCGGCTTTTATGTGGCGATAGTTCCGGCTTGGGGTCAGGCTGTCGCCTGGATGACCACGACCCTGGCGCCGACTTCGACGCGGCTGTAGAGATCGATCACATCGTGGTTCATCATGCGGATGCAGCCGCTCGACATGGCAAGGCCGATCGATTGCGGCTGGTTGGTACCGTGGATGCGGAAATGCGTATCGCCGCCGCCGCGATAGAGATACATGGCACGCGCGCCGAGCGGATTGTTCGGACCGCCCGGCATGCCGCCGGCGAGCTTGCGATAGCGCTCCTCGCGGCGCTGCATGTTTTCGGTCGGCGTCCAGCTCGGCCATTCCGCCTTGCGGCCGACATAGGCATTGCCGGCAAAGGCAAGCCCTTCGCGGCCGACGCCGACGCCATACCGCATCGCCCTGCCGTCACCGAGGATGTAATAGGCTCGGCGCGCCGGCGTATCGACGATAATAGTACCCGGCGCATAGCTGCCCTCATAGGCCACTTCGGTGCGGCGCAGCTCCGGCTTGATCTTGTCGATCGGCACCTGCCGCAGCGGAAATTTCTCATCCGGAAGGGCTGCATAGTTCGTCTGGCTGTTCAGAGTGGTCGAAGAGCAGCCGGCAACAAAAAGGGGCAGAGCGATCAGAAAGCCCCTGCGCGAGATCGTCATGAATGTGTCCTTAGCGCGTCAAGAAGATGTCGCAAGCTAAGGAGATTATGGTTAATGAAATGATAAACGGACGCAGCAAATAGAGATAACGAATGCGTTATCAGGTATAGGCGACGCGTTACTCGGCTATAGGTTCAATACTTCCAAGCAGCGCGCCACATTGATCTGCAGCAAGTTTTCCCAGCGACCGGTTTGGAGCCGAGTTCGCGGCACCGAACGATCATCCCGTGTTACATATTCGGATAGACCGGTCCCTCGCCACCCTGCGGCGGCACCCAGTTGATATTCTGGTTCGGATCCTTGATGTCGCAGGTCTTGCAGTGGACGCAGTTCTGGGCGTTGATGACGAAGGTCTCTTCGCCGTCCTTTTCCACCCATTCGTAGACCCCGGCCGGACAGTAGCGTGTCGACGGGCCGGCATAGATGCCGAGTTCCGATGACTTCTGCAGCGCCATGTCCTTGACCTGCAGATGGACCGGCTGGTCCTCCTCATGATTGGTGTTCGACAGGAAGACGGAGGAGAGACGGTCGAAGGTGAGCACGCCATCCGGCTTCGGATAGTCGATCTTCTTGTGCCGCGAGGCCGGCTCCAGGGAAGCAGCATCGGTCTTGCCGTGACCAAGCGTGCCGAAGAAGGAGAAGCCGAGGAGCTGGTTGGTCCACATGTCGAGACCGCCGAGCGCCACGCCCAAGGCCGTGCCGAACTTCGACCAGAGCGGCTTGACGTTGCGCACCCGCTTCAGGTCCTTGCCGATATCGCTCGCCCGCCAGTCGGTTTCGATCTCGACCACTTCGTCATTGGCGCGGCCTGATGCAATGGCGTCGGCGATGCGGTCGGCCGCCATCATGCCCGAGAGCACGGCATTGTGGCTGCCCTTGATGCGCGGCACGTTGACGAAACCCGCCGAACAGCCGATCAGCGCGCCGCCCGGGAAGGAGAGCTTCGGCACCGACTGATAACCGCCTTCGGTGATGGCGCGCGCACCATAGGAGAGGCGCTTGCCGCCTTCGAAAGTGCCGCGGATGGCCGGATGGGTCTTGAAGCGCTGAAACTCCTCGAAGGGGTAGAGATAGGGGTTCTTGTAGTTCAGGTGGATGACGAAGCCGACGGCGACGAGATTGTCTTCCAGGTGATAGAGGAACGAGCCGCCGCCGGTCTTCATGCCGAGCGGCCAGCCGAAGGAATGCTGCACGAGGCCGCGGCGATGGTTCTCGGGCTTGACCTCCCAGAGCTCCTTGAGGCCGATGCCGAATTTCTGCGGTTCGCGGTCGCTTGAGAGGTCGAACTTGGCGATCAGCTGCTTGGCAAGCGACCCGCGCACGCCCTCTCCAACAAGCACATATTTGCCCATGAGCGCCATGCCCCGCGCGTAGCTCGGGCCGGGCTCGCCATTCTTCTCGATGCCCATGTCGCCGGTCGCGACACCGATGACGGTACCTTCGTCATTGTAGAGGACTTCCGCTGCGGCAAAGCCCGGATAGATCTCGACGCCGAGTTCTTCAGCCTTCGTCGCCAGCCAGCGACAGACAAGCCCGAGCGATACGATGTAATTGCCGTGGTTGCTCATCAGCGGCGGCATCATGATGTTCGGCAGGCGGATGGAACCGGCAGGGCCGAGCAGCAGGAAGTGATCGTCCTTGACCTCGGTCTTGAAGGGATGGTCGCTTTCGCTGCGCCAGCCGGGCAGCAGGCGATCGATGCCGATGGGATCGACGACTGCCCCGGAGAGGATATGGGCGCCGACTTCGGCCCCCTTTTCCAGGACGACGACGGACAGTTCCGGATTGACCTGCTTCAGCCGGATCGCCGCCGAAAGACCGGCCGGACCGGCGCCGACGATCACCACGTCGAATTCCATGCTTTCGCGTTCGGGCAGCTCAGTCATGTCGGTCATCCATCCGTCTCCGCTCGGCCGTTTCAAGGCCGTTCATCCCCATTATGGGGTACTCTCTTGTCAAAACCGGAAAACATTGTCGAGCCGGGAAGCGACAGCCAATCCCCCAATTCGCACAATGATGTTCCCTAGCACAAAAGATTATATAACGCTTACGTTAACGTCAATTATTGAAGTGGTTCGGAAGCTGTCTTCGGCCTTTTCTTTCACGGGACTTGCGCCCTATAGAAAGGGCACAGGAAATGGAGGAAATCATGGATCTCGGCATCAAGGGCAAACGCGCACTCGTACTGGCCTCCTCGCGCGGTCTCGGGCTCGGCATTGCGAAGGCGCTGGCGCAGGAGGGAGCGAATGTTCTTCTCTGCGGGCGCAGCGGCGAGCAGCTCGACGCCAATTGCAAGGCGATCAATGCGCAAGGCAAGGGCAAGGCCGACTGGATCTGGGCCGACCTTTCCGAGGACAATTTCGTTGGAAGCGTCACGGCCGCCGTGCAGGAGAAATTCGGCGGGCTCGATATCCTCGTCAACAATACCGGCGGACCGACGCCCGGCACCACCGAGGACATGACGCCGGAGAAGCTCGAAACCTATTTCTTCTCCATGGTGGCGCGCGTCATCACGCTGACCAACGCACTGCTGCCCGGCATGAAGGTGCAGGGCTGGGGCCGCATCCTGACGGTGGCCTCGTCAGGGGTTATCGAGCCGATTGCCAATCTGGCGCTGTCGAACACGCTGCGCCCGGCCCTTGCCGGCTGGAGCAAGACGCTGGCATCGGAAGTGGCCGGCCACGGCGTCACCACCAACCTGCTGCTGCCCGGCAGCATCCTGACCGCACGGCTCGACGATCTCGATGGTGCCGCCGCCAAACGGACCGGCAAGAGCGTCGCAGACATCCGCGTGGAAAAGGAAGCACGCATTCCGGTCGGCCGCTATGGCAAGGTCGAGGAATTCGCCGCGACGGCCGCCTTCCTCTGCAGCCAGCCGGCGAGCTACATCACCGGCTCGCTGATCCGCTGCGACGGCGGCGCGGCGCGTTCCGTCTGACTGATTGCATCATCCGGCATGGGCCGAAGCAGCGGCCCATGCCGTGACGCTATCGATCTTTGCGCCGATATAGGCGGGATCATCAGCAAGTTCGGCGAGTTCGGACAAGCGATGGAAACCGGTCAGGATGGCGATGCGCCGGCGGTCGAGCTGGCGACCTGTCAACGTCTCATAGCCCGAGACGATACGCGCCGTCAGATCGGGTGAGATGAAGTTCGAATAGATGAATTCCTGGTGCAGCGGGCCGAAGCCGGAATCAGCGAAGTCATAGAGGCCGTTCAGCCTGTCCGCAGCATGATCGAAGGCCATGTTCCAGCCGTGGCCGTCGAAGAMGCCGTAAGTGATGCCGCAGGGGTCGGGCGACAGGGCCTGGAAATCCCGGATGACATTTTCCGCATAGCTTGCCAGCTGAGAGGACAGCAGCGGCAAGGCCTTGTCCCTGACGGTCTCGGGCGATTGCCAGGGCAGGATCGGTGCGGCGCCGACTGCACGCATGCGATCGTCGTCGAGATCGTGCAATTCTGCGTAGAAACGGGCAAGATCGTCGCCGAGACGTTGGCGAACCGCTTCCGGAAGCACCTCATAATCGTCGGTGATGAGATGTTCGCCCCGGATCTTGGCATGGCTGGAGAAGACCGGAGGGCCGTCATGGACCCGCATGTCGGGAACTGCCATCGATAGCGACGGCCTGATGATGCCGAGAAGGGCGGCCTCCTTCACCAGCGCCCTCTCCGCCTCCGGATTGCGCGGAAACTTGAAGATCAGCTTGTCATCCACATCGATGGCCATCGAATCCCAGCCCTTCGTCGCGAGCCTGAAAACGGAGGCCGTAAGTTCCGGAAAGATGTTGGTGATGAGTGAGCGAAATTCACCGGCATTCAACTCGGCCATGACCGTCTGCCTCTGCGTTTTCCAGTTCCATCGCGCGCAAGACCTGCAATGCGGACGAAATAGTGTTTCGCCAATACAGCCTGCGCTGGCAGGTCACCAAGGTGGACGACGCTGCCTACCCGAATATATATTAGTATAGTTTGAATATTACAGAATGTTCATTACGAAAATTTAAGCCATTATAACCGGTTAGTGATCATCGCCGGGGTGATTATGTCTTTTTTGCGCCGCAATATAGGCGGCTCAATCGGGCTGGAAAATCATGCAATCTGCCCAAACAAGACCGGTCTCGCTCATGAAGAAATTTTGGATCACCATCAGCATTGTAGCCGTGGCCGCGGTTGGCTTCTGGCAGTTCGGGGACAAGATTCCCTATGCTTCTGATATCCCCTATCTGTCACAGCTCATCAACAAGCCTGAGGGCGGCCAGAACAGCGGCCATCAGCGAGCGCAGGCCGATCAGGCCCAGAGCGGCGGCGGGCAGCAAGGTGGTCAACAACAGAGTGGCGGACGCAGGCGCGGTGCCGGTGGCCCCACCATGGTCAACACCGTGGCGGCCGTAAAGGCCGTTCTGCCCATGGATGTAACGGCGACTGGCTGGGCCGATGCCGAGGACAATACGACGATTGCCGCACAGGAACAGGGCCTGGTCGTCAGCATCGAGGCCGAAGACGGCGCCACGGTGAAGGAGGGCGACCTGATCGCCAAGCTGGACGACCGGACGGCCAAGGCTGCCGTCGACAAGGACAATGCGATGATCGTGCGCGATACGGCGACGCTTGCAGAATCCGAGACGGCGCTGACCCGCGCGCAGGACCTCTTCAACCAGAAAGCCGGCACCCAACAGAGCCTCGATCAGGCCAAGGCTGCCCGCGATACCGCCGCCGCAACCGTGGAAGCCGACAAGGCCATGCTCGCTTCGGACCAGGTCATCCTCGAGCATACCGATATTCGTGCGCCCTTCGATGGCAGGCTCGGCGATATAGCCCTCAGCAAGGGTGCCTTCGTCAATGCCGGTGCGGCGATTGTCACCATCGCCAAATACGATCCGATCTATGTGAAGTTCCACCTGCAGGAGCGCTACCTGCGCGTACTGAAGAAGGCGCTGGCCTCCGGTCCGGTCGAGGTCAGCACGGCGCCCGATTCCACCAAGGGACAAGTGCGCAAGGGCGAGGTCAGCTTCTACGACAACGCGGTCGACACGGCATCGGGCACGATCCTTGCCAAGGCGAAGTTCGAAAACGCCTCCGGCGCCCTGTGGCCGGGCCAGTCGGTCAATATCGTCGTGCATTTCAACAATGACGAGCAGCAGGTGGTCGTGCCGACGGTTGCCGTCAGCCCCGGCCCCGACGGCTTCTTTGCCTTCGTGGCCAAGGACGGAAAATCGCATTTGACGCCTGTTACCGTCGCCCGCGCCAACGGCGGCTTCACCGCTATCGCGTCAGGCCTTTCGGAGGGCGACCACGTGGTCGTCGAAGGCCAGGGCCAGCTCAGCGACCAGCAGGCGGTCAACGAGCAATTCGACGCCAAGACGCTCGATGTCGCGTCCGCTGACGTGCCTCAGCAACGACAGCAGCAGGCCGAAACGATCGCGGTGGGGGCTGCGCAATGATCCCGAATTTCTGTATTCAGCGCCCGGTCGCAACGACGCTGCTTGCGATCGGCGTCATCCTGGCGGGCCTTGCGGGCTACCGGCTCGTGCCGGTCGCGGCCCTGCCGCAGGTGGACTTCCCGACCATCAACGTCTCGGCACAGCTGAGCGGTGCCTCACCGCAGACAATGGCGACCTCGGTCTCGACACCGTTGATCAAGCAGTTCGAGACGATCCCCGGCATCAGCGAAATCAGCGCGTCGAGTTCGCTCGGCAGCACCAGCATCGTGCTGCAGTTCGACCTCAACCGCGATATCGATGCGGCCGCCGCCGATGTGCAGGCAGCCATTTCGCATGCGACGCGGCAGCTGCCCGACAACATGACGACGCCGCCGAGCTACCGCAAGACGAACCCGGCCGACGCGCCGGTCATGCTGCTTTCGGTGCAGAGCAACACCGTGCCGCGCAGCAAGCTCGACGAGATCGCCGAAGACATCATCTCGCCGTCGCTCTCGACGCTTCCAGGCGTTGCCCAGGTCAGCGTCTTCGGCGCGCAGACCTATGCCGTGCGCGTCGAGGTCGATCCCAACAAGCTGCTGACCCGCGGCATCGGCATCGATACCGTCAACAAGGCGCTTGCCGCCGCCAACAGCCAACAGCCGGTCGGCACGCTGCAGAACAATTCGCAGGCCATGACCATCACGGCGAATACGCAGCGCACCAGCGCCGAGCAGTTCCGTTCGCTGGTCATTGCCAATCCGAACGGTGCGCCGATCCATCTCGGCGATATTGCCGACGTGCAGGACAGCGTCGAGAACCAGTATACAGGCAGCTGGTATGACGGCCAGCGCGGCATCATCCTTGCCATCCAGCGCCAGCCGGATGCCAATACGGTCGATGTCGTGGATGCGATCAATGCCAAGCTGCCGCTGCTTCACGCGGAAATACCCTCTTCGGTCAACACCGTCGTCATGAACGATGCCGCAAAGCCGATCCGCGATGCCATCGCCGACGTGAAGTTCACGCTGCTTCTGACGATCGGCCTCGTCGTTCTCGTCATCTACCTCTTCACCGGCCATGCGACCGCAACGATCATTCCGGGCCTTGCCGTTCCGCTGTCGCTGATCTCGACCTTCGGCATGATGTATGTGCTGGGCTACAGTATCGACAACATCTCGCTGCTGGGTTTGACGCTCGCGGTGGGCCTCGTGGTGGATGACGCGATCGTCATGCTGGAAAACATCCTGCGCCATGTCGAGGAAGGCATGCCGGTGCGCGAGGCGGCGATCAAGGGTGCGGGCGAAGTGAGCTACACCATCATCTCGATGTCGGTGTCGCTGATCGCGGTCTTCATCCCGATCCTCTTGATGGGTGGTGTCGTTGGCCGCGTGTTCAACGAATTCGGCATGGTGGTGGCGATTGCCATCATCTCCTCGGCGATCGTCTCGCTGACGGTGACGCCGATGCTGGGTTCGCGCCTTTCCAACAACCACAGCCGCCCGCCGCTTCTCATCCGCATCTTCGATGCCGGTTTCGAACGGACGTTGCGCGGTTACGACAATGCCGTCGGCTGGTGCCTTCGCCATCGTCCCATCATCCTCGGGGTCTTCCTCGGCTCGGTGGCGCTGACGATCTATTTCTTCATGACGCTGCCGACGAGCTTCTTCCCGCAGGAAGATATCGGCCGGCTGACGATCAGCACCCAGGCACGGCAGGATATTTCCTATTCGGCGATGGAGGCCCTGCAGCAGCAGGCCGCGGCCGTCGTCAAGGCGAACCCGGCGGTCAACCACGTGATGTCGACGATCGGCGGCAATCCCAACAAGCCGCAGAACAACGGCTCGATGTTCGTCGAACTGAAGGACAAGGATCAGCGTGCACCGCTTGACCAGACGTTGCGCGAACTGCGTACGGCGATCAACAAGATCCCCGGCCTGCAGGCCTTCGTGACGCCGAACCAGAGCCTGCGCTTTGGCGGCCGCCAGACCGCCAGCCAATATCAGCTGGTCATACAGGCGCTGAATGCCGACCAGACCAACCTGTGGGCCGGCAAGATCCAGCAGGCGATGCGAGGCGACCGCCTGTTCACGGACGTGACCTCGGATGCGCAGAACAACGCCCTGCAGGCCAATATCGTCATCGATACCGAGCGGGCAGCCGCCTACGGGATCGACAACGACACGCTGCGCACGACGCTGCAGGAATCCTTCAGCGGTTTTGCGGCTGCGGAAATCCAGTCGACCGGCGACAGCTACGACGTCATTGTCGAATATGACACGAGCAAGCCCTGGGATGACCAGAAACTCTCGGAAATCCGCGTCGCTTCGTCCAATGGCAGCCTGGTGCCGCTTTCGAACTTCGCGCATGTCGAGCGCACGGTCGGACCCGTCACCATCAACCAGACGGGCCAGCTCGTCTCCACCACCGTTTCCTTCAACCTGCCGGAAGGCGTATCGCTCAGCGACGCGACGGCCAGGATCGACCAGATCAAGACGGAAATCAGCATGCCGGCCGATGTCTTCACCTCCTATGGCGGTACGGCCGAGATCTTCCAGCAGTCGCAGGGCAATACGCCCTATCTGATCCTGGCGGCTGTTCTGACCATCTATGTCGTGCTCGGGGTGCTCTATGAAAGCTTCATTCACCCGCTCACCATCCTGTCCGGCCTGCCGGCTGCGGCCTTCGGTGCGCTGCTGGCGCTGAAGATCATGGGCTTCGACCTGTCGATCATCGCCCTTATCGGCCTCCTGATGCTGATCGGCATCGTCAAGAAGAACGCGATCATGATGATCGACGTTGCGGTGGAGACCATGCGCACGACGGGCGAGAAGGCGACGGCGGCGATCCACGAAGCCTGCGTGCGACGCTTCCGCCCGATCATGATGACGACCTTCTGCGCCCTGCTCGGCGCCCTGCCGATCGCGCTCGGCACAGGCGCCAGCTCGGAACTGCGCCAGCCGCTCGGCATCGCCGTCGTCGGCGGCCTCATCGTTTCGCAAATGCTGACGCTCTTCATTACCCCTGTCATCTTCGTCGAGATGGACCGCTTCGGGAATTTCCTCCACCGCATGCTCAGCCGCGGGAAGAAGGAAGAGCACGTGGTACAGGAAGCGCGAGCGATGGCCGCGGAATAGAGAGACAGAAAGGGCGCCTTCCGGCGCCCTTTTCATGTCAGCGGCCGTCGACCAGCTTCGGGAAATCCGCGATCAGCGAATCCCGCGTCTCGAAACTGATCGGATTGTCGCTATAGCGGTGATTGGCGATGTGAAGTCTCGCGAAGATAAGCCGCCTGTCGCCCTTCGTCGCCCAGCCGACGAACCAGCCGAGCGGCCGTTCGTAATGGGTCTTGCCGGCCGCGTTGCGCAGCCAGCCGGCACCGGTCTTGCCCTGGATATTCCAGCCGGCGGCGGCCTCAAAATGCGGAACGATCGCCTCGGTCATCTGCCGCGCGCGCTCCGAGATCGGCAGGCTGCCGGTGCGGAAACGGCGCAGGAACTGTACCTGGTCCTCGGCCGAGATCTTCAACGACGACATCAACCAGGCTTCGGTCAGTCCATCCGTGTTGCCAGGCCCGCCCGAAACATCCTGATTGCCGTAGCCGAAGCGCTCGACGTAATCGGCAAAGGCGCGCTTGCCGAGCTTGCGGGTGAGCGCCTGCGAGAACCAGACGATGGAATCCCGCTCCCAGATGGTCGGATCGGTATCCTTCTGTTCGCGCTTGGAACGCTTGAGCTTCGGATCATATATCCAGAGTGGAGTGTGTTCGTCGACGAGAATGCCGGAATCGTAGCCCATCATGGCCAAAGGCAATTTGAACGTCGACTGCGGATAAAAGCCCTGATCGCAATTGCCCTGACGATAGACCGTGTCACCGGTCTTCTCGTCGATGATGAGGGTGCAGCGGATCGGATCGGCGGCATAGGCCGGCGTCGCGTTCATTGAAATTGCTGTAATACTTATGGAAAATGCCAGAAGGAAAAGTCTTTCGAAAGCCACTTTCGTTCTCCAAATGGTTGGACCTCAGCTTTCTAGGCCAGCCTGGAAGGCCCGATCAAACGATGATATTTCCGGTCAGGCATAAATCAGATTAGGCCATTGCCATGGTTCGACCATATTTGCCGCTGAATTCGCTGCGCGCCTTCGAGGCGGCGGCGCGGCATCTTTCCTTCACCCGGGCGGCCATCGAGCTCTGCGTCACGCAGGCCGCCGTCAGCCATCAGGTCAAGCTTCTGGAACAGCGCCTTGGCGTCAGCCTGTTCCGCCGCCTGCCGCGCGGGCTGATGATCACCGAGGAAGGGCTTGCGCTGCTGCCGGCCCTGCAGGATTCCTTCGATCGCATGGCCGACATGCTGGAGCGGTTCGAGGGCGGCCATGTGCGTGAAGTCCTCAAGCTCGGCGCCGTCGGCACGCTTGCGGTCGGCTGGCTGTTGCCGCGGCTTGCCGACTTTCGCGAGCAATATCCCTTCATCGATCTCAGGCTTTCGACCAACAACAACCGCGTCGACATTGCCGCCGAAGGGCTCGACTATGCGATCAAGTTCGGCAATGGCGCCTGGCATGACATAGAAGCCGAAGCGCTGTTCGAAGCACCGCTTTCCATGCTTTGCATCCCCACAATTGCCCGCCAGCTCTCCGCCCCCGAAGATGTCGCCCATCAGACGCTGCTGCGCTCCTACCGTGCCGACGAATGGCCGGGCTGGTTCGAGAAGGCCGATGTCACCTCCCCGCCGATCCGCGGCATGGTCTTCGATTCTTCCGTGCTGATGATCGAGGCGGCATTGCAGGGCGCGGGCGTAGCGCTGGCGCCGCCCCTGATGTTCTCCCGTCAGCTTGCAGCGGGCGAACTGGAACAGCCCTTCCCGATCTGGATTTCGAAGGGCAGCTACTGGCTGACTCGGCTGCAATCCCGTTCCGTCACCCCTGCCATGGAGATGTTCCGCAAGTGGATCGGCAAGATGGCCGGGGAGACGCGGGTGCAGCTCGGAAACTGATTGGAGCGGGTTGCTTTCCACCCTCTCCTGTGCGATCACGCGCCTCTCACAACATGTCAGGGGCGCACCATAAGGCGCCCTTTCGTATTTCGGGGCACCTGCCCCGGTTCAGTCATTTTCGATAGATCTGATAAGGGAGCACGGCCATGGCACAGGCGCTCGGGCTTGACTTCGGCACGACCAATACTGTTCTGGCGCTGGCAGATGGCGGCGCTGACACCCATTCCATATCGCTGACCAGCAGCGCCGGCACGGCCGATAGCATGCGCACCGCGCTCTCCTTCATGAAGGATGCCCAGCTCGGTGCTTCGGCGCTGAAGGTGGAGGCCGGGCATGCGGCTATCCAGCAGTTCATCGACAATCCCGGCGACTGCCGTTTCCTGCAGTCCATCAAGACCTTTGCGGCAAGCGCGCTCTTCCAGGGCACGATCATCTTCGGCAAGCGGCAGAGCTTCGAAGACCTGATGGAAATCTTCATCCGGCGCCTGCGCCATTACGCAGGCGAAAACTGGCCCGATAATATCAGCCRCATCATCGCCGGTCGGCCGGTGCATTTCGCCGGCGCCAGTCCGGACCCGGCGCTTGCGGTAAAGCGCTACAACGAGGCATTGACGCGCTTCGGCTTTCCGGAAATTCATTATGTCTATGAGCCGGTTGCCGCCGCTTTCTACTTCGCGCAAAACCTGAAGTCCGATGCGACCGTACTCGTCGCCGACTTTGGCGGCGGCACGACGGACTATTCGCTGATCCGCTTCGAGACCAAGGCCGGAAAGCTGACGGCAACGCCGATCGGCCATTCGGGTGTTGGTGTAGCCGGCGATCATTTCGATGCGCGCATGATCGACAACATCGTGGCGCCGCAAATCGGCAAGGGCAGCCATTTCAAGAGCTTCGACAAGATCCTTGAGGTGCCCTCAAATTATTATGCGAGCTTCAGCCGCTGGAACCAGCTGTCGATCTTCAAGACATCGCGGGAATTCGAGGATCTGAAGAGACTGGTGCGTACGGCGCTGGAGCCGGAGAAGCTGGAAACCTTCGTGGATCTCATCGACCATGACGAAGGTTATCCACTCTATCAGGCGGTCTCGGCGACAAAGATGGCGCTTTCCTCCGCCGAAGAGGCGGCTTTCGATTTCGCGCCGCTCGGCCGCGGCGGCCATCGCACGATCAAACGCAGCGATTTCGAAAGCTGGATCGTCGACGACCTTGCCCGCATCGAAGGGGCGCTCGACGAGGTGCTGGAGAAGACCAACACGAATACATCCGGCATCGACAAGGTGTTCCTGACCGGCGGCACATCCTTCGTGCCGGCCGTGCGGCGCATCTTCACCGAGCGATTTGACCGCGACAAGATCGAAAGCGGCGGCGAGCTGCTCTCGATCGCGCACGGTCTGGCGCTGATCGGCGAACGCGACGACATCGACCAATGGACTGTGCAATGACGGCCGAAAGGGCGGCGGCAGGTCCGCCCGCCCTTTCATTGCCGTTTTCGCTCCGCTAAAGTCTGTCCATGATCTCCGCCAACGACCTGAGTCCGGCCGAACTTGCCGCGCTTCTGCATTTTCATGCGGAAGCGGGTGTGGACTGGTTGCTGGAAGAAGAGCCGGTCGACCGTTTCGCCGAATTCGAGGCGATGAAGGCCGCGCGCCGTCCGGCGACACCGATTGCCCAACAGCAACCGGAACGGCCGGCGCAACCGGAGATGCAAGCTGTCGTCCGTCCAGCCTCGCCCGCACCGCAACAGCGTGCAGCGGCGCCACCGCCTGCCTCGCGGCCGCAACCGGCAATCCCGGACGGCGAAGCGGTGCAACAGGCGCGATTCGCAGCCGAGAGCGCCCGCTCGCTTGCGGAATTGAAGACGGCGCTCGAAGCCTTCAACGGCTGCAATCTCAAGCACAGCGTCCGCTCGACCATCTTTGCGAGCGGCGATCCGGCAAGCGGCATCATGGTGATCGGCCCGGCGCCGGGCGCTGATGACGAGCGCGAGGGCGCGGCCTTTGCCGGCCGTCAGGGCCAGCTGCTGGACCGGATGCTGGCCTCGATCGGCCTGGAGCGCTCAGCCATTCTCCTGACGCAGATCATTCCCTGGCGTCCGCCCGGCAACCGCATGCCTTCGGCGGCCGAAACGGAGATCTGCCGTCCCTTCATCGAGCGGCAGATCGCGCTCGCCGAGCCGCGTGCCATTTTGCTGCTCGGCAATTACACGGCACGGTTCTTCTTTGGCGAGAATGACACGATTCACGGGCTTCGCGGCCGGTGGAAGGAGATCGCTGTCGCAGATCAGGTCATCCCGGCCATAGCCAGTCTGCATCCGCAGGACCTGTTAACTGCACCGGTCAATAAGCGGCTCGCCTGGAGCGATCTGCTGGCCTTCCAGGCTAGACTTAGAGAACTGTCTTTGCTTACAAATTAGCCAAGTTTGAAAATATTATGAATTTGTCCATGCAATATGCGCATGGCTGCATCCTGCAAGGGTGCATTGAAGAATCGATGCTGCACTGCAATATAGAAGGCGTGTCTTGGGAGGAACGAACAGGAACCAAGGCCATGAGCAAGCGTTTTCGTCCTATACATTGCGGGTTTGAAACCCTGCGCCAAGCAAGCGATCAAGTTCGCACTACCCAGGGCTACAGCCGTTTCGGCTTTGCCACCAACGAACAGATGATCGCCCGCGGCACCGGCATCAGCGGCCGCACGTCGCGTCCGGCGATGATCTTCGCGGATTTCCAGGAATATTGAGAATTCCGGAATGACGATCCGGCAGGCGGTTCGCCTGCCCTTCTCCGTTTTCAGACGTATCGACCGATGTCCACAATCCTGATTTCACTGCTGCGCAACATCGAATCTTTCGAGCATATCCGTGCTGCCGTCTGCGCCGCGCGCGAATATCGGAGCGAGCTTTGCGACACCCCGTCCGAGGTCAAGAGCCCGGCTTCCGCCATCGCGCTCTGAGGGTATTTTCACGCAGTTGTGGACGCAAAACCGCTGCGCACTTTTGCTGGATTTGATTCAGAGCGCCGCGCGTCCATTCGAATGCACAATGGACGCTCTCACTCTCTTTAATCTGCGCATCAGGCTTTCCGAAAATCGATTCCGATTTTTGGGCTGATGCTGTCACCGTTCGCGCTTTCGAGCTGCGCCTTTGCCGATTCGAAGGCTTCATCGACATAGGCGAACTTGATCGCCTGCCAGCCGACATATTCTCTAAGGAAATCGCGCGACAACCACAGCTGCGACTTCTTCGGCTCGTCGTACCAGCCGACACAGCCGCGTTGCGCGCCTTTGGCGAGCAGCCGCTGGAGATGCGTGCGCGACATCATGAAATCACCGGCCAGCGCGCGGGTTTCCATCTTGCCGATCGCCAGCCGTGTCGGATCGGTTCCTTCGAGATCGAGCCGGGACATGAAATGATCGATGACCATACCGCCCGCTTCCGTCCAGAGAAACAGCGCCACCTGTTCAGGCGGCTCACGCCAGTTGGCATCCTCGAGGCAGTTATAGGCGACACGCGGCTGGATCTGGCGGAATAGCAGAGGATTTTCCAGCAGGAGCGCCGCCCGGTTTCCACCATCGATGAGATCAAGCGCGCCGAGGTTGGTGTGCAACCAGCCGAACATTGCCTGATGGCTGACTTCGGCCGGCTCGAAATGGCGAGGGCGGCGGCGCTCGTCGCCGGGCGTATGGGTGATGAAGCGATAGGTGAAAAGCTCTTCGATGAAGGCGAGCACCGTATTGCGGCTGGCGATCTTGTGGGCGGTGATCTTGCCGGTCAGCCGAACGGCGGTGAAACCCGAGGTCACGTCCTGCGGATCGTATTCCAGATGCAGCGCATAGGCCGTCTGCGTCAGCAGCCAGCGTTGATGCGAGGCCAGCAGGCGCGCCAGCCGCGGCCCCGCATCAAACATGCCGCGCATTTGCCCGGCCAGGAAGCGAATACTCACTAAAAAAGAAGGGTTCTGCGCCAGTTGTTCTGCCGTGAACGCCATATGCTTTTCCTCAACCCTCGCTCGCAAGCCAGCGTTCGGAGCAGCGATACCGAAACTCCCCCGGCATCAATGGCCTATCGATTATGCACAGCTTTGAATAAATGAAAATAATTCACTTTCATAACCACATTTTTGCGGAATGCGATATCCCAATATTTCACCATCCCACTCTCTTTAGAGGGGCGGATGGCATCATTTTTCAATCTATGCGATAGGAAATTCGACTTTTGATATAGATTCAGCCGCTCAGGATTGCGGCGCGCCGGCTTTTCGCGCCTCGCGGCGTTCGAGGCCAAGCTGATGCTCGCGGTAGATGATGAAGATGCCGGCGGCGATGACGATGACGGTGCCGAAAAGCATCGTGTTGCTCGGAACGTCGTCGAAGACATAGTAGGCGACGATGCCGCCGAGCAGGATCGAGCTGTATTCGAAGGGAGCGATGGTGGACACGTCCGCGTGGCGGTAGCTCTCGGTCAGGAGGATCTGCGCGACACCGCCGCAGAAACCGGCGGCAATCAGGAAGAGGGCCGATGACCAGTCCAGCAGCAGCCAGCCGAAGGGCACGGTCGCCAGCGAGAAAACCGAAGCGATAATCGAGAAATAGAGCACGATCGTCGCCGTCTTCTCTTCCTCGACGAGGCGGCGCACCTGGATCATCGCCATGCCACCGAGCACGGYCGACAAAAGTACGCAGAGCGCGCCGGTTGCCTGTTCGGCCTCCATGCCGCCTTCCCGGAACAAGGTCAGCTTCGGCCAGGAGATGATGGCGACACCGATGATGCCGAAGCAGACGGCACTCCAGCGATAGACGCGCACCGTCTCCCCCAGGAAGACGGCCGCGAAGATGACGGCGACGAGCGGCGTCGCATAACCGAGCGCGATCGCCTCCGGCAGCGGCAGATGCAGAAGCCCGTAGAAGCCGAGCCCCATCGAGATGATGCCGAGGGTGCCGCGCTTCAGATGGCCGATCGGATTGGCGGTGTAGAAGGCTGAGCGCAGCTGATGCCGGTAGCCGAGATAGGCCATGATTGGAAACAGCGCGAAGAAGGAGCGGCAGAAAGTTACCTGCCCCGGCGGGATACCCGACCCTGCCAGCTTGATGAATGTCTGCATGGCCAGGAAGACCACGACCGACGAGACTTTCAGCGCAATGCCTCTCATCGGGTTTCTGAGAACCGATTCCATGATCCAGGCTCTTATGCGGGTATGCCGAGCGGGGGAGACGCGTTCGACTCGAACGCAGCGGACGATTTTTTCATCGTAACCGAAGAAATGCGCCAGTGGGGAAAAATCTGCCCCACCCAGGTAGCAAGTATCTACCCGTTTTTATCTGCCGCTTTTCTGTGCAACTCCGTTTTCTGGTGAAAAAACTTCACGTTTTACGCTCATTCCCCCGAAAATGTTCGTATCCGCACCTATTGCGTTAACCGGTTGCAAACCATGCCACCGCATCGTTCTCAGCGAATTAGCCATACAAAAGAATCGCATTCGTTCCGCAGCCAGTCGCGTAGATTATTTTCAGGATCTTTTTGATGAAGCCGCTCAGCGCAGAGATCATATCCCAGTCACAGAACGCAACGCCCCGCTCGATGCGTGTCGTGACCGATGGCATCAGCACGGATTTGGAGCGTTTCAGCACCGACAACACCAGCATCGTCAAACAGATCAAGCTGCTTGCCATCAACGCTCTGATCGAGGCGGCCCGCGCCGGCGAAACCGGCAAGGGCTTTGCCGTCGTCGCCAACGAAGTGCAGCGGCTGGCGCAGATCGCCACCGAGATCACCAGCAAGTTCGAGAGCAATGTGCTCGGGCGCATCGGCCTCAGCCGTGCGATGGCGGATTCGCTCGTCACCGAGATGGAAGGCGTGCGGCTGACCGATCTCGCGCAGACGCTGGTTCAGCTCATCGTGCGCAACCTCTTCGAGCGCACAGCCGACGTGCGCTGGTGGGCAACGGATGCGGCGCTCTGGCAGGCGCTGCAGGATCCGGACAAGGATCGTGTCGCCTTCGCGGCTGAACGGCTCGGCGTCATCAACCGCTTTTATACCGTCTATCTCGATCTCGTGATGACCGATCTCTCCGGCCGGGTGATCGCGTCGGCCAATCCGACCTTCCAGCGCAAGATATCAGGCTCTTCGCTTGCGGGCGATCCCTGGTTCCGGGCTGCAGCAAGCTGCGCCTCCGGCGACGACTATATCGTCGACGAGGTAAAGCCGAGCCTTCTCCACGACCAGCGGCATGCCCTCGTCTATGCCACCGGCATCCGCGAAGGCGGCAAGGTCGACGGCAAGCTGCTCGGCACGCTGGGCGTCTATTTCGACTGGCAGAACCAGGGCCAGGCGATCGTCGAGAAGGAAGCGAACCTGCCGCCGCAGCTTGCGGAAAAGACCACCGTCATGCTGCTCGACGGCGCAAGTCGTGTGATTGCCAGCACCAATCCGGCCATGCTCTTCACCCATTTTGCGCTCGCCAACCAGACCGGCCAGCCGAAGGGCAGCTATTACGACAATAACGGCTCGATCGTCGCCTTTGCGCGCACGCTCGGCTACGAGGATTATGACGGGCTCGGCTGGTGTGGCGTCGTGGTACAGCAGACGGAAAGTGATGCTGCAATCAAGACTGCCCTCAATCTCAAATAGCAGTCTTCCCCTTTCGGCTGCACATACACGACAATTTGACCATGATAATTTGGCTGTGAACTTCGCGCTCACGGCCAATTTGCTTTAACTTTAGTTCAGACTTTAATGTAATTATGGCGGCCAAATTTCAGCAGAGTGCGCCCGCCTCTATATTCGGCCATTGTCTAATAAAGGTCTTCACGGAACATGCGAACAGATACCGGTCAGGTCATCAATCTGGCAGACTACCGCCCAACCGATTTCGTGCTGGAACGCGTCGACCTGACTTTCGAACTGGATCCGACCGAAACGAAGGTGGAAGCGCGGCTGATCTTCCACCGTCGCGAAGGCGCTGATCTTTCTGCCCCGCTGATCCTCGATGGCGACGAACTCAATCTTTACAGCCTTCTCTTCGACCAGAACGAACTGGCGCCGGAACGCTACACGGTAACGCCCGAAAGCCTCACCATCCGCGACCTGCCGGAAACGGTGCCTTTCGAAGTCACCGTCACCACGATCATCAATCCGGAAGCCAACACCCAGCTGATGGGCCTTTACCGCACCAGCGGCATCTATTGCACGCAGTGCGAGGCCGAAGGCTTCCGCCGTATCACCTATTTCCCCGACCGGCCGGACGTGCTGGCGCCCTACACGGTCAACATCATCGCCGACAAGGATGCCAACCCGCTGCTCCTGTCGAACGGCAACTTCCTCGGCGGCGCCGGTTATGGCCCCGGCAAGCATTTCGCCGCCTGGTTCGACCCGCATCCGAAGCCGAGCTATCTCTTCGCACTGGTCGCCGGCGATCTCGGTGTCGTGGAAGACAGTTTCACCACCCTGTCCGGCCGCGAGGTCGTGCTGAAGATCTATGTCGAGCACGGCAAGGAGCCGCGCGCGGCCTATGCCATGGACGCGCTGAAGCGCTCGATGAAGTGGGACGAGGAAGTGTTCGGCCGCGAATACGATCTCGATATCTTCATGATCGTCGCCGTGTCCGACTTCAACATGGGGGCCATGGAGAACAAGGGCCTCAATATCTTCAACGACAAATACGTGCTCGCCGATCCCGAGACCGCGACGGATGCCGACTACGCCAATATCGAGGCGATCATCGCGCATGAATATTTTCACAACTGGACCGGCAACCGCATCACCTGCCGCGACTGGTTCCAGCTCTGCCTCAAGGAAGGCCTGACTGTCTATCGCGACCACGAATTCTCGTCCGACCAGCGCTCGCGCCCGGTCAAGCGCATCGCCGAGGTGCGCCACCTGAAGTCCGAGCAGTTCCCGGAAGACGGCGGCCCGCTCGCCCATCCGGTGCGCCCGACCAAGTATCGCGAGATCAACAACTTCTATACGACGACGGTCTATGAGAAGGGCAGCGAAGTCACGCGCATGATCGCGACCCTGCTTGGCCGCGAAACCTTCAAGAAGGGCATGGACCTCTATTTCGATCGCCATGACGGCCAGGCCGTCACGATCGAGGATTTCGTGAAATGCTTCGAAGATGCGAGCGGCCGCGACCTTTCGCAGTTCTCGCTCTGGTACCATCAGGCCGGCACACCGCTCGTCACCGCCTCCGGCACCTATGATGCCGGCGCCAAGAGCTTCAGCCTGTCGCTGGAACAGATGATTCCCGCGACACCCGGCCAGCCGAACAAGGAGCCGATGCACATTCCGCTGAGCCTCGCTCTGTTTGCCGAGGACGGTTCCAAGATCGAGCCTGTTAAGGTCGACGGCGCCGAATATGCTGGCGAGGTGCTGCATCTGACCGCGCGCACGCAAACGGCTGTCTTCCACGGCGTTGCCTCACGTCCGGTGGTTTCGATCAACCGCAGCTTCTCCGCACCGATCAACCTGCATTTCGACCAGAGCCCGGCCGATCTGGCCCTGCTTGCGCGCTATGAGACGGATCATTTCGCCCGCTGGCAGGCGCTGACCGATCTCGCGCTGCCGAACCTGCTCAAGGCCGCCCGCGATGCCCGCGAGGGTGCCGCGATCGTCTGCGAACAGACCTTCGTCGAGACGCTGCTTGCGGCCGCTGCCGATGAAAACCTCGAGCCCGCCTTCCGCGCCCAGGCGCTGGCCTTGCCGAGCGAATCCGACATTGCCCGCGAACTCGGAAGCAATATCGATCCGGATGCCATTCATGCCGGCCGCCAGGCGATCATGAAACAGATCGCCGAAGCCGGCAAAGCCACCTTCGCGGCCCTCTACGACGCGATGACCACACCGGGCGAATTCAGCCCGGATGCCAAGAGCGCCGGCCGCCGCGCGCTGCGCAACACCGCCCTCACCTATCTCTCCTATGCCGAGGGCAGCCCTGACCGCGCCAAGGCCGCCTTCGACGGCGCCAACAACATGACCGATCTCAGCCATGCGCTGACGATCCTCGCCCATCGCTTCCCCGACAGCGCAGAGGCGAAGGCCGCGCTCGAAACCTTCCGCAGCCGTTTCCAGGAAAATGCGCTCGTCGTCGACAAGTGGTTCGCCATCCAGGCCGGCATTCCCGGCCACGGCGCGGTCGATCGCGTCAAGGCGCTGATGGAAAACCCGCTCTTCAAGCGCACGAACCCGAACCGCATGCGCTCGCTCGTCGGCACGTTCGCCTTCGGCAATCCGACCGGCTTCGGCCGCGCCGACGGTGAAGGCTACCGTTTCCTCGCCAGCGAGATCCTCCATATCGACCAGCGCAACCCGCAGCTCGCCGCTCGCCTGCTGACCTCGATGCGCTCCTGGCGCTCGCTGGAATCGGCGCGTGCCGATCACGCACGCTCGGCACTGATCGAGATCGAGCGGGCGGCCAGCCTTTCGACCGATGTTCGCGATATCGTCGAGCGCACTCTCAAGGGGTGATTTCTCGCAAATGATTTGCCGCCTAGCTGTCTTCCACCCGTGGAGCAGCTAGGCTCGCCATCAGCGAATCCCTCTGAAAAACCAGCAATCACAAATAGTTAATAAATTTTTACCGCCAGCTATGGACAAGGCGAATCACGCATGATTCTCTAGGTGTAGTTCGAGCGAGCGGCGCGCGAATCACACGAGGGACAGGGTTCAGAGATGATGGACGTGCGGCGGGCAACCGCGGCCGAAGGGCGGCTGCGTGTCGATTTTGCCGGGCTCAAAGCCTGGCGCGACAGCCTGTCCGGTCAGGCCGCAAAGGCTCCTGAACCCTTGTTGCGCCACCTGCCAAAGGCGGAGCTTCTGCTGAAGCGCACCATCCCGGTTCTGATCGTCGCCTTTCTTGCTGTCGTGGCGGCCTCGCATTTCTTCGGCATGGTCAGCGAATATACCCGCATGGAGGCTTCCGCGCGCCATGCGACGGCGCTTTCCGCTGCAACCGCCGCCGCCGTCTTTTCCGATGCGACCGATCTCTTCGATGGCGGCAATGCCGCCGGGGCACAGGCGCGTCTTGCGAAATTCCTGCCGCAGGACCGGCTGGAAAACGGCGCCTTCGTTCTGCTGGTCCAGGCAAGCGGCAAGGTATTTGCGGCGACGGCGGCCGGCGCCTCCTATGTCGGCGCCGATGTCTCGACCCTTTTTCCCGAGATCTCCGCCATCCGCCGCTTTGGCGACCGCACCGATGTCATCGAAACGAGCATCGGCGGCGAACTGCATTATGCCGAGATCGCCCTGATGGGCACGGCCGGCGGCTACATCATTTCCGCCATCTCGCTCAATGACATCAACCGTCTCTGGCGCGAGGAGCTGACACTCAACGTCACGCTGTTTGCCGGCATTTCCTCCATCCTGCTCGTTGTCCTCTACGCCTACTACATGCAGGTGAAACGGGCGCGCGATGCCGACGACATCTTCCTGGAATCCAATCTGCGGGTCGAGACGGCGCTGTCGCGCGGTCGTTGCGGCCTCTGGGATTTCGATTTCCAGAACCGCGAATTCTTCTGGTCGCGCTCGATGTACGACATGCTCGGGCTTGCCGGCTCCGACAAGACGATGGGCTTTGCCGATGCGGCGCGGCTCATGCATCCGGAAGACAATGGCCTGCACGAGATCGCCCGCGCCGTCGCCAAGGGCGATTCCGGCCAGGTGGACCAGATCTTCCGCATGCGCCATGCGGCTGGCCACTATGTCTGGATGCGTGCCCGCGCCCAGGTGATCCGCAGCCATTCCGGCCGTGTGCACATGATCGGCATCGCCATGGACGTGACCGAGCAGCATCGCCTGGCGCAGCGTTATGCCGAGGCCGACCAGCGTCTGGCCGATGCCATCGAATGTACCTCGGAAGCCTTCGTGCTGTGGGACAAGAACGACCGGCTCGTCATGTGCAACGCGCATTTCCAGCAGGCCTACGGGCTTCCCGACAGCGTGCTTGTGCCCGGCACCGAGCGCACGGCCGTCAACTCTGCCGCGGCGCGTCCCGTCATCGAGCGGCGCATTGCCGATGCCGACGGCTCCGGCTATTCGCGCACGACGGAAGTGCAGCTTGCCGACGAGCGCTGGCTGCAGATCAACGAGCGGCGCACCCGCGATGGCGGCCGCGTATCGGTCGGCACCGACATCACGCCTTTGAAGCGCCATCAGGAGCGCCTGCGCGATTCCGAGCGCCGGCTGATGGCGACGATCAACGATCTCTCCGCCTCGCGCCAGACGCTGGAATCACAGAAGGCCGAGCTTTCCACCGCCAACTCCAATTATCTCGTGGAGAAGGAACGCGCGGAAGCAGCCAACAAGGCGAAGTCGGAATTCCTCGCCAACATGTCACATGAGCTGCGCACGCCGCTCAACGCCATCCTCGGCTTCTCGGAGATCCTGCAGAACCAGATGTTCGGCCCGCTCGGCTCGGCCAAGTACAATGAATATGCCCGCGACATCCATGACAGCGGCAAGCATCTCCTGAACGTCATCAACGATATTCTCGACATGTCGAAGATCGAGGCGGGCCACATGCTGCTGTCGCGCGAGCGCACCGACCTTGCACCGTTGATCGAGGAAAGCCTGCGCTTCACCGCCATTCCGGCGGCAGAGAAGAACATCGTCATCGAGCAGCGCATCTCCTCGGGCATGACCTTGATGGCCGACCGCCGCGCCATGAAGCAGGTGCTGCTCAACCTGCTCTCCAACGCCGTCAAGTTCACCAATGAGGGCGGGCGCATTGCCGTCCGCACCCGCCGCGTCGCAGATGGCGTCATGGTCACCATTGCCGATACCGGCATCGGCATTCCCCAGACAGCGCTGATCAAGATCGGCCAGCCCTTCGAGCAGGTGCAGAGCCAGTATGCCAAAAGCAAGGGCGGCTCGGGCCTCGGCCTCGCCATCTCCCGTTCGCTGACCAATCTGCACGGCGGCAGCATGAGAATCCGCTCCCGCGAGTCCGTCGGGACGGTGATCTCGCTGCGCATTCCCGATCATGCTTAAGGTGACCAGGCGCTAGGCCTTCACCACCGCTTGGAAAACCTTACGCACCGCCCTGGAAAGCCGTTTCACTTCAGCCTCCAGCGTCTTGATGTCAGGGCAGTCTCCGGCGCGGCAGACGAGTTCGATCAAGCCGGCGGGGGCCTCCTTCGGGTCGAAGGGGCCGTCGATGCAGAGGCGAATGAGTTGTGAAAGCTCGGTGTAGAGCGTGAATGCCTCGAGGCAGGTATCGAGGTCGGCGGAGGCCATCAGCTTGTCGCCGAGCGCCTTCAAGGCTACGCCTGTCGTCAAGCCGTTCACCGTAATCTCGACACCCTTTGCCGGCGCGATCAGCGCCAGATATTGGGCGATGAATTCGATATCGATCACGCCGCCCGGGATGAGCTTCAGATCCCAGCCGTTCTCCGGCGCCTTCTCCTTCTCGATCAGCTCACGCATCTCGGTGACGTCATGGGCCACCTTGGCGATATCGCGTTTTGCCTGAAGCACGTCGGCGATGATGCCTTCCACTTCGCCGATCAGGCTCTGATCGCCGCAGATCAGCCGGGCGCGCGACAGCGCCATGTGCTCCCAGGTCCAGGCTTCTTCGCGCTGATATTTGCCGAAGGAATTGATGCGGGTGGCGACCGGTCCCTTGTTGCCGGAGGGGCGAAGGCGCATATCGACTTCGTAGAGCACGCCTTCAGCCGTCGGGGCGGAGAAGGCGGCGATTAGGCGCTGGGTGATGCGGGTGAAGTATCGCGTCGCATCGAGCGGCTTTGCACCATCGGAGTCGGTGGCGGAATCGTCGTAGTCGTAAAGCAGGATAAGGTCGATGTCGGAGCCGGCCGTCAGCTCGAAACTGCCGAGCTTGCCCATGCCTGCTATGGCGATCCGCCCGCCGGGATAATCACCATGTGCCACGCGGATCTCATTCATGACCGCGTCGAGCGCCGCCTTGATGATGAGATCGGCGAGATGGGTGAAGGCGCGTGCGGCCATGTCGCCGTTGATCGCGCCCGTCAGCAGGCGGATGCCGATCAGGAAGCGCTGTTCGGAAGCGAAGATGCGCAGCCGGTCGAGCACCTCCTCATAGTGCCGGGCCTGCACGAGCGAAGCCTCCAGGCGCTCGCCGAGATAGTCGCGTGTCGGCAGCTCGGCCATCAGGGCGGGATCGAGCATGCCGTCGAAGACATGCGGGCGGGCGGCGATGACTTCCGCGAGCTTGGGCGCCGAGGACATGATGTTGACAATGAGGGAGAGCAGCGCCGGATTGCTGCCAAGCAGCGAGAAGAGCTGGATGCCTGATGGCAGGCCGGAAATGAAGCTGTCGAAGCGCAGCAGCGCCTCATCCGCCCGCTTGCTTTCGCCGAAGACGCGCAGAAGCTCCGGCGTCAGCTCCGTCAGCCGCTCGCGCGCCTCCACCGATTGCGTGGCACGATAGCGGCCATAGTGCCAGGTGCGGATGATGCGAGAGATGTCCGAAGGGCGTTCGAAGCCGAGTTTCCTCAGCGTTTCCAGCGTATCGGGATCGTCGCCTTGGCCGGTAAAGACGAGGTTGCCTGTGCCGACGGACAGTTTGGTCTCCTGTTCGAAGAGGTCGGCGTAACGGTGCTCGACCGCTTTCAGCACTTCCACCAGCCGCTCGGAAAAACTCGGCGTGTCGGTAAAGCCCATCATGAAGGCGATACGCTTCAATTCTGCGTCCGTCTCCGGCAGAAGATGGGTCTGCTCGTCGCGCACCATCTGGATGCGGTGCTCGACATCGCGCAGGAACCAGTAGGCCTCCGTCAGTTCGTCGCGCGTCTCCGCGTCGATCCACTTTGCCCTGGTGAGCTCTGCCAGCGTCTCCTCTGTCACGCGGGAGCGCAGTGCGGGCATACGACCGCCGGCAATCAGCTGCTGGGTCTGCACGAAGAATTCGATCTCGCGAATGCCGCCACGGCCGAGCTTGACGTTGTGGCCCTTTACCGCGATGGCGCCATGACCCTTATGGGCGTGGATCTGCCGCTTGATGGAGTGGATGTCGGCGATCGCCGCATAATCAAGATATTTGCGGAAGACGAAGGGGACCAGGCCGCGCAGAAACTGCTCGCCTGCCGGCAGATCGCCGGCGACGGCGCGGGCCTTGATGAAAGCCGCCCGCTCCCAGTTCTGCCCCCTGCCCTCGTAATAGATCATGGCGGCATCGACGGAAATCGCGAGCGGTGTCGAGCCGGGGTCCGGCCGCAGCCGCAGATCGGTGCGGAAGACATAACCATCCGCCGTGCGCTCCTGCAGGATGCGCACCAGCCGCCGCATCATGCGCGGGAAAATCTCGATCGCATCATCGGGGTCCGGCACGATGCCGGCTTCTTCGTCGAAGAAGACGACGAGGTCGATGTCGGAGGAATAGTTGAGCTCGGACGCTCCGAGCTTGCCCATGCCGAGAACGATCAGGCCGGAGCCTTCGCTGGGTGCCGTGACATTCTTCAGCTTCAGCTTGCCGCTTTCGTGGGTGGAGAACAGCAGATGATCGATCGCCGCTGCGACTGAGGCTTCTGCAAGCTCGCTGAGCCAGCCGGTCGTCGCCTTGCCGTCGAAGATGCGGGCGAGGTCGGCAAGTGCTGTGAGGAAGGCCACCCTGCGCTTGATGATGCGCAGCCTGCTCATCACCTGGCCTTCACCCGGCGCGCTTCCTTCATTGTCCGGTTTCCAGCAATCGCGCGCCTCTGCAATCAGCGCCTCGATCTGCGGTTCCAGCGGATCGCTGATGGCGGAGGCAAGGATTGCCGGATCGAGATTGGCGATCTCGCGCAGGTAGGGAGAGAGGGTCAAGACGGCGGCGACGAAATCGCGAAGCGGTCCTTCGGCCTTCAGCATATCGGCGACAACAGGCTCGCTCCTGCCGATTTCCTGGAGGTCGACGAGTGCTGCTTTCAGTTCCGTCTGGTTCAACGGCCGCAGAAGTCCCTCGGTGACATCCTTCAGGCCGTGCTTCGATTTCGTCAGCATTCGCTCTCCCTGGCATAGCCGCAATGCGATTTTAAACTAGGGTGCCGGCGTGAAAGCGCCAATATGAAAATGACAAGGAATCAGGCTGCGCGAGCGGGGAAAACCATGCTGACGGTCAGGCCGGGGCGTTGTGCGTTGCCGGGATCCGTGTCCGAAAGCTCCAGCGTGCCGCCATGCAGCTCCATGATCGCTTCCACCAGCGAGAGGCCAAGGCCGGTGCCCGGTTTCGAGCGGCTTTCGTCCAGGCGCACGAAGCGCTTCACTACGTCCTCGCGCCGGTCAGGCGGGACGCCCGGTCCGTGGTCGGCGACGGACAGGCAGAAGCCGTCGGGACGGCGGCTGAGCTTCACCGAGACGGAGCCTGCCCCTTCCGTATCGGCGGAATATTTGATCGCGTTGTCGAGCAGATTGAAGATCGCCTGGCCGATCAGTTCGCGATTGCCCTGGATCTCAATGCCGGGGTCGATCTCGGAGGTCAGCGCCATGCCCGCTTCGTCGGCGACCGGCTCGTAGAGTTCGGCGCTGTCGGCGACGATGGCTGACAGTTCGATCGGTGACATTTCGGCGGCGACGGAACCCGCCTCGACACGGGAGATCATCAGCAGCGCATTGAAGGTACGGATCAACTGGTCGGATTCGGAGATGATGCCTTCCAGAGCGCTGCGGCGCACCTCGCCATCCTCGATATCAAGCGCATCGGCGGCCTTGTTGCGCAGGCGCGTCAGCGGAGTCTTCAAGTCGTGGGCGATATTGTCGGAGACCTGCCGCAGGCCTTCATTCAGCTTCTCGATGCGTTCCAGCATGTTGTTCAGCGAGACGGAAAGACGGTCGAACTCGTCGCCCGATCCGCCGACCGGCAGGCGCTGCGAGAGATCTCCGGCCATGATCTTCTTGCCGGCATCCGACATGCGATCGATGCGTTTCAGCGCGTTGCGGCCGATGCCGAACCAGATGATGATGGCGCCGAGACCCATGATGGCGAGCGCGATCATCAGCGCCTGGCGCACCAGCACGCGGAAGCGTTCCGGTTCTCCCAGGTCGCGGCCGATCAACACCCGCAGGCCGTTGTCGAGGACGAAAATGTTGGCGATCGCCGTATGCCGCACCACACCGCTATCGGTGTAGCGCTGATACATGAACGGCACCGAGGTCCAACCCTGCTCCTCGAAAACACCCGGCTGCACGGAGGCGACGTTACCGGCGAGGATATCGCCCGAGGGACCAGCAATGAGATAGAGATTGGCGCCCGGCTGACGGGCACGGCGCTCCATCGTGCGCAGCAGCAGGTTCATGCCGCCGGCATCATAAGCGCGCTGGACCTGCGTCACTTCCTGGGCAACCGCGTCGCGGATCTGGCCGGTCAGCAGCCGCTCGGACATCGCCGTCACATAGAAGACGAGCGTTGCGGCGCAGATGGCAAAAAGCAGGATATAAAGGGCCGAAAGGCGGACTGCAGTGGACTTGAAGAGAACCCAGAAACGGCTCATCCCTCGTCCTTGATCATGTACCCCGCACCTCGGATCGTCTTCAGCAGCGGCTGGCTGAAGTCTTTCTCGATCTTGGAGCGCAGGCGCGAGACATGCACGTCGATGACATTGGTCTGGGGATCGAAATGGTAATCCCAGACATTCTCCAGCAGCATGGTGCGGGTCACGACCTGACCGGCATTCTTCATGAGATATTCCAACAGGCGGAATTCGCGCGGCTGCAGCGGGATTTCCTTGCCGCCGCGGCGGACCTCATGGGAGAGGCGGTCGAGCTCGAGATCGCCGACACGGTAGACGACGTCCTGATCCGGCGTGCCCTTGCGGCGGCCAAGCACTTCGACGCGGGCAAGCAGCTCGCTGAAGGCATAAGGCTTCGGCAGATAATCGTCGCCGCCGGCGCGGAGACCCGTTACGCGGTCATCGACCTGGCCGAGGGCAGAAAGAATGAGAACGGGCGTGTGGATGGCCTTGCGGCGCAGCTCGCTGATGACGGAGAGACCATCGCGGCGCGGCAGCATGCGATCGATGACGATGACGTCGTAGGTATTCTCCGACCCCATGAAGAGACCGCTTTCGCCATCGCTTGCATGGTCGGCAACGATGCCCGCCTCGCGAAAGGCTTTCGTGAGATAGACCGCCGCCTCCAGATCGTCTTCGATGATGAGAATCTTCATGCGGCCGACATTACCCGCCGGTTGCGTTTCGGCAAGGCTCAAAGCGTCTTCCTGTTGTGCGGGGGCCATCGCGGTCGTCCTTCAGATTCGAAGAATTGGGCAGATTTGGAGAATTGGGCAAATTCGAAGATTGGGCAGCTTTAAAATTGGGTAGATTGGCAGACTTGAGGAATCTGGAGCCGCGCAGCATTTACGCTGGCGCGGCTCCGGCTTTCTGAGGCCAGAAGATCAGCCCTGGCCGTTGATCGGGAGCGCGACGAAGCGGCTGCCGTCCTTCGACTGGATCTGGAACAGCGCGCGAGTGCGACCGTCCTTCTTGGCCTGGTTGATGACGCGGACGACATCATCGGCGCTGGAAACGTCCTGGTTGTTGACCGAGGTGATCGTCTCGCCTTCCTTGATGCCCTTGTCGGCAGCATCCGAATTCGGATCGATGCCGGTGATGGCGAGGCCCTTGCCGTCATCCGACGGGCCGACGGTCAGGCCGAGATCGGCAAGCGCCTTTTCGGAAGCCGGCGGCTGGGCCGGCTCTTGCGGGCTGTTGTCATCTCCGGCAGAAGCCTGCTGGTCAGCGGGCAGCGTTCCGAGCTCGACGGTGACCGACTGGGCCTTGCCGGAACGCCACACCGAAAGCTCGACCTTGCTGCCCGGCGTCATCGCGCCGATGCGGCGGCTGAGATCTCGGGCATCCTTGACAGGTTCGCCATTGACGGCGGTGACGACGTCACCCGTCTTCATGCCGGCCTTCTGGCCCGGTGTGCCTTCCTGTGCGGAAACGACCAGAGCGCCGTTGGCTTCGGAGAGGCCCAGCGAGTCGGCGATATCCTTGGTGACCGGCTGGATCTGCACGCCGAGGTAGCCGCGCGAAACCGTACCATCCTTCATCAGGTCGGCAACAACGTCCTTTGCGGTGGAGGCCGGGATTGCGAAGGCGATACCGACGCTGCCGCCCGACGGCGAGAAGATCGCGGTGTTGATGCCGACGACCTGGCCATTGAGGTTGAAGGTCGGTCCACCAGAGTTGCCGCGGTTCACGGCTGCGTCGACCTGCAGGTAATCGTCATAGGGACCAGAGCCGATATCACGGCCGCGGGCCGAAACGATGCCGGCCGTGACCGTGCCGCCGAGGCCGAAGGGGTTGCCGACGGCGACGACCCAGTCGCCGACGCGGACCTTGTTGTCATCGGCCCAATTCACGTAGGTGAACTTGCGGCCCTTGCCATCAATCTTCAGCACCGCGAGGTCGGTACGCGGATCCTTGCCGATCAGCTTGGCGTCGAGTTCGGTACCGTCGTTCAGGACGGCCACGAATGCCGAGCCGTCGGAAACGACGTGATTGTTGGTGACGACGTAGCCGTCTTCGCTGATGAAGAAGCCCGAACCCTGAGCGACCGGGCGCAGACGGCCCTCGCCCTGATGGCCGAAGCGGCGCTGCTGGTTCTGACCCTCCTGGTTCTGGCGGTTCTGCTGCTCGCCGAACTGGCGGAAGAACGGCTTCAGAGCGTCGGGCAGATCATCAAAACCGCGGCCGTTGAAATCGAAAGAGAAACCATCACCATCATCGGATGCCGGCTTGACGCGGCTTTCGACACGGACGGAAACAACGGCCGGGGAGACGGCGTCGACGACATTGGCGAAGCTCGGAACCGAAGGCGACTGAACATTGACAGCCTCGGCATAGGAACGGGAGATCTCGACAGGGATACCGGTTGCAAGCACTGCGGCTGCCAGACCGGCAACGGTGGATGCCTGAAGCACCGTTTTAAGGGACGGACGTCCGCGGAAATTTTTCAGCATGAGAGCACCTTCTCTTCTTTTTCAGACTTTCGTTCCGGCGGTGCCGGATCTGTGATGACCGAGATATAGGACGCCGCACCTTACTACGAACTGTCCGGCCGATGAAAAATTCGTAATGTACTGATATTCTTTGGTTGCATGCCGAAGGGGCGAGACCAATTGCCGGACCGTATTTAACCGATCGGTTGACAATTGAGACTGCGTCCTGTATTTAACCTAATAGTTACATACGAGGCCCATCATGCAGACCGACACTCTGAGCGCCGCCTTCGCAGCCCTCGCAGACCCCACGCGCCGGGCGATCATCGCGCGGCTGGCCGAAGGAGAGGCTTCGGTCAACGAGCTCGCAGCCCCCTTTGACATGAGCCTTCCGGCGGTTTCGAAGCATCTGAAGGTCTTGGAAAAGGCCGGGCTGATCAGCCGCGGCAAGGAAGCCCAGTGGCGACCGGCCAGGCTCGAACCGCAAACGATGAAGAGCATTGCGGACTGGCTGGAGCAATACAGGCGCTTCTGGGAATCGAGCTTCGACCGATTGGACGGCTACCTTCAGAAGATCCAGAAAGCGGACGACAGCGGCCCCCGCAACTGAATGTCGGCCCCATATTTTCAAATCACGACAGGGGAATATCATGGCCGATCAGCTCTCGCGCCCCACATTGCATATGCAACGGATATTCAATGCACCGCGTGCCCTCTTATGGGCTGCCTGGACCCGGCCGGAAATGGTCGTTGCCTGGCTTGGCCCTGTCGAATGGCCGGCGGTCAGCGTCGTGCAGGATCTGCGCATCGGCGGCACATACAGGGCATGCCTGAAGAATACCGGGGATGGCAGCCTGCTGTGGCAGAGCGGCGTCTACAGGGAAATCGAGGAGCCCTCGCGCCTCTCCTTCACCTTCCAGTGGGAGGGATCGCATGAGGATGGAGAACCGGTCGTAACGCTTGTGACCGTCGTCTTCGAGGAAATGGCCGATGGCCGAACGCGAATGGATTTCACCCATGCGGACCTGAGGTCCGAAGAGAGCCTTACCGGACACAGGCACGGCTGGGAGAGCACCTTCGGCAGGCTGGAAAGCTGGATTGCAACTCAAGGAAATCAAAGGGAGTGAGGACCATGAAACTCGTAACGAATCTCGTCTTCAAAGGCGAATGCCGGCAGGCCTTCGAATTCTATGCCAAAGTGCTCGGCGGCAAGCTGAACGGCATGTTCACCTTCGCCGAAGCGCCCGGCGACATGCAGATAGACCCGTCCTTCAAGGACAAGATCATGCATGCCTGGCTCGATATCGGCGACCAGTCCCTGATGGGTTGCGATGCCCCTCCCGGATATCAGGAAGACATGGGCGGCTTCAGCGCCACCTATCACAGTGAGGATGCGGCGGAAACGAAGCGAGTTTTCGAGGCGCTGTCGGACGGCGGCAAGGTCACCATGCCCTTCAACGCCACCTTCTGGTCGCCGGGCTTCGGCATGTTCACCGATCGCTTCGGCACACCCTGGATGGTCAATACGATCCCGGCGGATCGGCGATGAGCGATAGTGCCATGGTCTGGACCGGTCGCGTGCTGACCGGGCTTTTCGCGCTCTTCATGCTCGGTGCATCGATCGCCCCCAAGCTCCTGGGACTGTCCGTCGCCGAGGAAACGATGATCCAGCTCGGATGGCCTGGTGGATATGTGCTGATGATCGGTCTGATCGAGCTGACCTGCCTCGTGCTCTACCTCATCCCGCAGACGAGCATTTTCGGCGCTGTGCTGATGATGGGCCTGCTCGGCGGCGCCATGGCCACGCAGATCCGGGCCGGAAGCCCGCTCTTCAGCCATATCCTGTTCAGCATCTATCTCGGGCTGTTCATGTGGGGTGGGTTGTGGCTGCGGGATCCTGCAGTCAGGGCGCTCTTTCCCTACCGAAAGGCATAGGCATCAATCATTCCGTCGTGGTTCGTCGCGGCGGAATGGCTTCTTATTTTTCCAGCAACTCGGCGAGCCTCGCCTGCTCTTCGGCGGTGAGTTTGCTGCCGGTGGGCTTGCCTGCCCGCTTGCGGGCAAAGACGACGAGCGAGGCACCGCCGGCGAGGATCAGCAGCACCGGCGCACCCCAAAGCAGCAGCGTGCGCACACTGACGCGCGGCTTCAGCAGCACGAACTCGCCATAACGCGAGACGATGTAGTTCAGCACCTGTTCGTCACTATCGCCATCGGTGATGCGCTCGCGCACGAGAAGACGCAGGTCCTTGGCGAGATCGGCATTGGAATCGTCGATCGACTGGTTCTGGCAGACCATGCAGCGCAGTTCGGAAGACAGTGTTCGCGCCCGGGCTTCGAGGGCGGGATCGGAGAGCACTTCGTCCGGATTGACGGCGAAGGCCGGGGCGGCCGCCGTCATCAGCGCCAGGACGAGGAGGAAACGCCTGATCATTCCGCCGGCTCCATGGCCGGGGCTGCCGGCTTGGCCGGTTTCGCCTTGCGGCTCGGCGCTCCGACACGCAGGCGCCGGTCGGTCAGCGAGACGAAACCGCCGAGCGCCATGATCAGCGTCCCGCCCCAGATGCAGAGAATGAACGGTTTCCACCAGATGCGCACGACAATGCCGCCGTCCTTCGTCGCATCGCCCAGCGAGACATAGAGTTGACTGAGGCCGAAGGTCAGGATGCCGGCTTCCGTCGTCGGCATCTGCCTTGCGGTATAGAGCCGCTTGGCCGACCAGACATCGGYAAYCTSMGCACCGCCGCGGCGGATYGAGAAGTGGCCGCGGTCCTCGGTATAGTTSGGMCCGACRGCCGGCTGCATGCCGTCGAAGACAATGCTGTAACCGCCGGCATCCGTCGACTGGCCCTGCTTCATCTCGACCACATGCTCGGTCTGGAAGGTGGTGACAGCGACGATGCCGAGCACGGTGACACCAAGCCCGGCATGGGCCAATGCCGTACCGAAGGCCGAGCGCGGCAGGCCCGACAGCCTTCGCCAGGCGATATCGGCCTTCACCTTGCCGATGCCGGCCCGATGCCAGAGATCGGCCACGGCCCCCAGGATCAGGAACAGGCCGGCGGCAAGGCCGAGCACGGCCATGACCGGGCCGCCATGCTGGAGATAGAAGAAGACGAGGGCTGCGACGAGYGCGAGACCGGCCACGACGTAAAGCCGTTGCAAGGCGCCAAGCAGATCGCCGCGCTTCCAGGCCAGCAGCGGTCCGAAGGGCACGACGATCAAGAGCGGCGCCATCAGCAGGCCGAAGGTCAGGTTGAAGAAGGGCGGGCCGACGGAGATCTTGTCGCCGGTCAGTGTTTCCAGGACCAGCGGATAGAGCGTGCCTGTTAGTACCGTGCCGCAGGCAACCGTCAGGATCAGGTTGTTGACGACGAGTGCACCTTCACGCGAGATCGGCGCAAACAGCCCGCYGGCCGACAGAAGCGGGGCGCGGAAGGCAAACAGCGCCAGCGCGCCGCCGATGAAGATCAAGAGGATGCAGAGGATGAAGACGCCGCGGCTCGGGTCGCTCGCAAAGGCATGCACCGAGGTCAGCACACCGGAGCGCACCAGGAAGGTGCCCATCAGCGACAGCGAGAAGGTGAGGATGGC
>NZ_JBFUBG010000035.1:0-55199 GCF_056405875.1 Rhizobium sp. P1_E6
GATCAGCGGATCTGCAAGGGGCAAACGAACCAGCCCGCGCAGCAAGGGACGTAAGGCCAAGAAACTGTTTTCATTCATGCTTCCTGGCCGGCGACCGCTCGTCCGCACGCATCCGGCCACCTTGCTCGCGGTCATGCGCGGCAATCCTTCGGCTTGGCACCCCGCTTGCAGGAGGAGATCGCGGCCATTCAAGCCGATCAACCGCGGAGAAATTGAGATGACGATCGCAATTGAGCCATCTTATGGAAGCCACATCCTGCGCCGCAGCCGGACCCCGATATTCGACCAGGCGCTGAGTGACGCGGAGGTATTCGAACTCGGCATTCGCCTTTTGCGCAGCAGATCGGAAGAGAACTTCGATCACCTGCTGGGCGCCACACTCGCCCATGCTGCCGCAAGCTCCGGCGGGATGCTCAGCCCGCAACTCGGCGCCGCGATGGGCGGCCTTCTCAAAAATATCGCCAGCCGCCGGCTGTTGAGCGACAGCCCGGACAGCCAGTTCGACATGGAGTTCGGTGAGACTGACAGCCGTCGCCGCGCCCTGGCCGAGAGCCGACGCTTCGTACGGCTTTCCGGTGAGGCCGCACGCCACGCGATCGAAGAGTTTGGCGGCTATGGCGGCCGCCGCGAAGCACTCGGCGCGCTGGCGGCTGCAGCGGAACTCTATGCGCCGGCCCTCGCAACTGTGCTCGAATCCGAAGGCGAATGGGAAAGCGAACAGATGCCTTCCTTCGACCCTTTCGATTATGACCCGCAGATGGAGTATTTTCTCGGTGGCCTCGTGCGCAGCGTCGGCAAGGTGGTCAAGAAAGTATCCAATGTCGTCGGCAGTGCGGCCAGGGCCGTCGGCCGTATCCCGGTGATCGGCGATATCGCCCGGATAGGCGCCAGTGCGGTCCGGCTCGCCGCCGGCCCGGCTGCCATTGCGCTTGATGCTGGCGTGAGGGTTGCGAAGGGAGAGCGCCTCGACCGTGCTCTGAAGGGAGCAGTCAAGGGCCAGATCAATGCGGCACGCGATCAGCTTCGATTGGCTGAGATGGTCGCTCCCTTCGTGCCGGGTATCGGTACCGGGGTCGCAGCCGCTCTCGGTGCTGCCAATGCGCTTGCTGCCGGCAAGCCGATAACGCAGGCGCTTTTGTCGGCAGCGCGCAGCGCTGTCCCCGGAGGGGCAATCGCCCAGACCGCCTTTGACGTCGCGCTCAATCTTGCCAGTGGCAAGAACATCGGACAGTCATTATTGGCTGCTGCACGCGACCGCCTGCCCGGCGGCCCCGCCGCGAAGGCGGCATTCGACGGAGCCGTGGCGCTCACCCAGGGCAAGAAGCTGCAGGATGCGGCTTTTGCGGCCGCCGGTCGGGTTTTGCCGCCCTCCCCCTATGCGGCCGATGCGCTTGCTTTCGTAAAGGGCGTTGCCAATGGCCAGAATATCCAGAACGCCGCTCTTTCGGTTGTCGGGAAGCGTGCGATTGGCAACATTCGCAGTCAGGCAGCACGTGTCGCCCCGACAGCGAGGCGCTATGGCTGACGTCGCACACCTTGCTACCGATCTTGCTCAGTAACAGGTATCGATAGTGATCGATTTCGAAGTCGTCGATTGCTTAAGTCGGTGTAGCTACGGTCGGATCGGCGCGTTCGAAAGCAACAAAAAAGCACGGTCATCGATCGTGGTTGCATGCAGCCACATAACGGCAATTGAGAGCGCACCATGTCCCGCAACGCAGCTAGGGTGCCAAGCCGATCCCATACCGTTCACCGATCTCCCAGAACCAATCCTGGTCCAATTCGATATCTCGGGAAACCTCATAAATTGCATCCGCCGCGCGTTCGTAGAGCGCAAAGCAGAATTCGGTGTCGTCGTGGCGCGCGTGATAGGCGATCCCGTCGAACGCAAGGGGGTGTCTTAACAGTTCCTTCGACCACGCCTGGGCAATCTCGTACGGCAAGCTGCCGTGGGGCACCTCCGCCGTGGCGCCGATCCGCGCCAGTCCTGGCCCGGCGAGACGCACCAGCGTCAATGGTCTTTTTGCGGCGAGGCGCACGTATCCTTTGCGTTGGAGCAGTTCGGCATCTACCAGTGTACGCCCTGGCGTCCTCAGGAACGTCTCGGCAAACGCGCCGGCAATCTCTTGAGCGGCATACAGCACGCCATAGGAGCCATCCGGCGCATTGAAGCGTCCGAGATCGGATCTATCGAAATAAATTGGTTCATAAGCAGCACTGTAGAAGCGATGCAGGTTCCCTCCTGTCGGCAGTGTCACCAATTCGGGAACGCGGCTCGATCGGCCGGCGGACGCGGAGCGCTCACGCCCCCTGTTCGCCATGCCGTCGCGCCGCCTGGATAACCTGATCCTGTTGGCCCGACCTGAGAAGGTCGATCGGCTTTCGATCGCCAAGGCGTGCATCTGGTCGCGCCAGGAAGTTCAGCAGTATCCAGGGATTTTTGCTTTGAAGTGCGTCACGCACGTCCCGAAGTCCTTCAACGATCGTTCCGTCCGGGGCAAATTGCAGCGTCGGGTAGCTTCTCCGATTGCTTGGCCCAGGCACAGCGAGCAGCGAGCCTTCCTGAACACGTTTGTCCACGGCCTGACGGGAAATGCCGCGCATCAGCGTCCTGACTTGCTCGAGATCGTAGGCTCCCCCTGCCGCGCGCAGATCCTCTTCCGCGATGCGGACGCCCGCCAACAGCGCTCGGCTGCGCGCATCCGGTTCGAAGGCCGACTTGTCGATGACGGCTGTCTTAGTTTCTGACTGGCGTTGACGCAGGCTGGTCGTGGCTTCGGCAATCCGAGAGATCCGTCCCCGACCCGCCTGGCGGATCTTTCGGATCGATTCCGGTTTTGACGATACGATGGCGACCTCGGCGCCGGCTGGCAGATCGAACCCAGAGAGAGCCTTGATCGGATCCCCCTTCATCATGAACATCGTCACGACGTCGGAGCTACGCTCCCGTCGATCCTTTGCCTTGCTGCCTGCTCGATCAACCATCGTTTCAGTCTCCTTCATACATAAGATATGCATTCGGGCAATTTTGTCAACTTCGTCAATCAAAGCAACCCCTATTGGGTTCAAGATCCAAATCAACGCCCGGCGATCACCGTAGCCCATGCGCCATATCCACGCGCAAGATCGGGACATTCGCCACCCAAAATGGGAGCCTCCTCTCATTCCATCCATCTCRCACGCTATCTGAGCGGTCGCGCCCACTTCTTGCGCGTTACAGTTTTACATGAACCTCAGATGAGGGCCGTCTTCAGAACGAGTTCAGGGCGAAGCAGCCACCCTTGGTCATAAACTGCCAAGGAGATGAGCTATGAAAATTGCCCATTTTGCCGTTGCGGCCGTTCTCTCGTTCGGTTCGGCCTTCGTCGCGGCAGGGCCTGCAGCGGCGATGCCGCGATCTGCGGCACCAGCTGCATCAGCGGAAAAGAGCGCGATCATTCAGGTTCGGCACCGCCATCACAGACATTATCGTGATTACGACCGGTATGGGTGGCATCACCGTCGCTACTATCGGGATTGGCGCGCCGAGCGGCACTGGCGCGACGATCGCGGCTGGCGATACCGTGACCGTTACTACGATGATGGCTACTATCGGCCGCATCGCAACGGCGTCTATCTTCGCCTGGATTTCTAGAACTGAAAAGCGCCGGTAAACCGGGGATTTTTCATGCATACATGATGGACAACTCGGCATCTTTCGGTGCCGGGGCGATCTGGACGGGGTGTATCGGGTCTGGGAGAGGCGTCGGCTGCTGCCTTACCATCCGGCCGGTGCCGAAGGTGAGGCGCAGCCTCCGAGCGCCGAGGCCCCAGCCATCGCAGAGAGCGACAGAAAGCTGCGGCAAGACGTTGTGTTTTCAAAGCTCATACCGCTCTGTCCTAGTCCTGCCACCTGCGCAGATCCGTCTGGTCATGGTAGGCCATGCGGTCGGGCGTGGTGATAAATTCCACGGTCGTGCCCCATGGCATGCGGCAGTAGCAGACCTTGTTTCCAAGCCCTTTTTCGGTTGCATAGGGAATATCGCGCGGCGCGGTAAGCGGAGTGCCTCCGGCCTTTTCGAAGCGCTCGATAGATGCGTCGATGTCGTCGGTGTAGACACCGAAGTGTGTGATGCCGAAGTCGCTTGCTCGAACCGGCTGGGCTTGTTCGGGGCCGTGCATTTCGAAGAGCTCGATGTCAGGTCCGGTTCCGATCTTGACCATCGCCTGCGCACGCACGACCGTTCCAGGGAAAGCGCCAGTGGCTCGCTCGAATTCGGGTCCCTGCCGCGGCGGATCCTGCGGTCCGAAGGACTGATAGATCACCTGGCCGCCGAAAGCTTCCACCAGGAACGATTTTGCTGCTTCGATGTCGGGCACCGTGATGCCGATATGATTGACGCCGCGAATGACAGGTGCGGTCATGACAGTTTTCCTTTCTTGTTTAATCGATCGAATGCGGTAGGTGCGGGCGCAACTTGCCCGCAGTGTCGCGATCCGGCCCAGGACGGGGCAGTCGCAGAGTTTCAACTTGCCTTGAGGAAATCGATCAGAGCGGCCGCCACTTCATCCGGCCGCTCGTCCGCGACATAGTGGCTGCACCGCTCAATCGAGCCGCCCGTCACATTGCTGGCGAACTCCTTAAGCATCGGGACCATATGCGCACCGAAGCGCTGATCCCCGCCGAGACCCAGCACCGGTATCTCGAGCGGTTGCTTCTTGTACTCAAGCGCGGCCGTATGGTCGGCGGCGAGGGTACGATACCATTCCATGCCTCCGCGCGTGCGGCCAGGAAGAGCCATCGCTTTCGCGTAGATCTCGATGTCCGCCGGATTGAAGGTGCTGTGATCGTAGAACCGCTCAGCCATGAAGGTCGAAACATAGTCATATTCACGGCCATGGATCAGGCGCTCGGGTAGATCCCGGTTCATATGGAAGCTGAAGTGCCAGATCCTCGCAGTCGTTGCCTCCCATTGGGTCCAACCGGGAAGCGGAACGTCGAGGACGGCCAGGTGGGTAACAGCCTGGCGATAGATGGCGGCTTGCGGCAATGCTACCATTCCGCCAATGTCATGGCCGCACACGGCGTACCGTTCATGCCGAAGGGCAACCATGACCTCGTGCGCGTCGCGCGCCAACGTCGCCTTGTCATAGCCGTCAATCGGGCAGTCGGAAAAGCCCGCGCCGCGCAGGTCCATGGCCACCACGCTGAAATGCTCGGCCAGCAGCGGCATCACATGGTGCCATTCCCACCATGTTTCCGGCCAACCGTGAAGCAGAAGGATCGGCGGGCCTGAGCCCCCGGTGACGACGTTGATCTTGATGCCATTCACCGGCGCGAGCTGCTGGGTAAACCCCTTCAAAGTTGCGATCATGATCACTTTCCAGTCGATGTTGACGTTCAACAAGAGTTTGCGGCCAGCGCTCAGGGCTGGTCGAAATCGGTGGCGATCGTGATGTCGCGCCAGGCGTCGATATCGCTGCGGAAGGAAGCCAACTTTCGCTCGGCGATCGAATGCGCGATCGGGCCGAGCGGCAGATGAAGCGGGGCGTCATCGGCATCGACTGCCTGCAGGATCACCGCAATCGCCTTGTCGGGATCGCCCGCCTGACTGCCGTTGTTGGTTTCGCGATAGTGCGTGCGCGAGCTCGCGGCGTATTCCGGCATCTCGTTGGCCGCCATCGTGATCGAACGTCCAAGGAAATCGGTGCGAAACGGCCCAGGCTCGACGATCAGCACGCGGATGCCGAACGGCTTCAGCTCGCCGGCGAGCGCTTCGGAAATCCCTTCCACGGCGAACTTGGCGGCATTGTAATATCCGCCACCTCCGCCGCCCGCGATGCCTGCGCCGGACGACATGTTGACGATCGTTCCCCCCGAACGTCGCAGGACGGGCAGCGCTGCTCTGGTGGTTTCGATCAGACCGAAGACGTTCACCTCGAACATCGACCGATATTCTTCGGGCGTGCCTTCCTCGATCGCGCCGAACAGTCCGTAGCCGGCATTGTTGACGAGCACGTCAAAGCCGCCGAATGTCTCGACCGCCTTTGCGACCGAGGCCTTGGCTGCCGCCGCATCCGTCACGTCGAGCGGCAAGGTGATCATGCGGCCGCCGAAAGGCTCAGCCATTTCTCCGATCGTTTTGACATTGCGGGCCGTCGCGATGACCTGATCGCCGCGCTGTGCTGCAGCGAGTGCGAGCCGCTGGCCGAAGCCGCTTGAGCAACCGGTGATGAGCCAAGTTTTCATTACTTTTTCTCCGAGTTTTTTTCAGACGACGCCAAGGGTCACTGTTCCTTCACCCGAGCGGCCGCCCTCATGGGTCCGGCAAATCCACAGAAGTGACGCGCCTTCAGACGATGATGGGAATCTAGGTGCTTAGATTTGTTCTTTAAGTGACATAACTGTATTCTTGGCGTTCAGTTTTGTGGGGGGTACGATGGAATGGAGTGACGTCAGAATCTTTCTTGCTGTTGCGCGATCTGGCACGCTCGGCGGAGCCGCGCGTTCTCTTCAGACAAGCCATCCGACCGTCGGCAGGCGCCTGCGTGCGCTTGAGCAGGCGATCGGTCACACACTCTTCCAGCGGACTGCGGACGGCCTTGTCCTAACCGAAGAGGGCCACGGGATCATCGCGATGGCAGAGCAGATGGAAGAGGGCGCGCTGGGCATGGAGCGCCGGCTTGCGGGGCAGGAGACGAATCTCAAAGGCAGTCTGCGCATTTCATCAGCGGACTGGTTCGGGGCCTATGTACTGCCTCCCATCCTGGCGGATTTCTCGAACGCCTACCCGAACGTCGACGTCGAGATCCTCACCGGCACGCGCCTGTTCAACCTCGCCCAGCGGGAGGCCGACGTCGCTTTTCGTATCGTTCCGTTCAACACCGCCGATGTCGTTCAGCGGCGGCTCTTCAGGCTCGAATACGGCGTCTATATCGCCGAGGAGTCGGCTGATCCAAAATATGGCGACGGGAGTGGTTTCCGGCTGATCACCCACGATACGTCGACCGGTCAGTTTCCCGATATCGCTTGGCTCATCGAGAGTTTCCCCAACGCGAGACCGGTCCTGCGATCGAACAACCGCAACGTCCAGGGGCGCATGTGTCGGCAAGGCGTCGGGATCGCTGTGCTGCCCCGCGTGGTCGGCGACCAGATCGCCGGTATCCGCAGACTGGAAGTGCCGATGCCGCCGCCGGCGCGAGACATCTGGATGGGATATCACCGGGACCTAAGACGTCTTCAGCGTCTTCGTGCATTTATCTCAACCGTCTCGGACCATCTCATGAACGCGGCCGCATGATGAGCACCTGTCCTACCGATGGGGAAGTCTTCAGTGGTCAAGAAGCAGACGCACGACGGCTGGAGCACCGTGATCTACAATGTCGGCGGGGTGACCGTGCAGGACAGGGTCTTCGCCAGCGAGGCGGACGCCGACGCCTACCTGCAGGAGCGGCAGGCTCTATTTGACGAAGGCAGGGATGCCTGACGCGTTTTCGAACAAAATGAGAAATGTTCATCTATGGGGATTGTGTTACGATCCCCACTGTCGAATGGAGTAGGCGTTATGGCTGTCACGAGTTTGGTCCCCGATGCGCTGTACTGGGCGCGTTCATCGAAGTACTTCGACGGCAGGATTACGGTGGTCCAGGTCTCTACCATCTTCGGCGCGGAGCGCGACTACTGGACGTTGGCGCTCCTGGGCACTGACCAGCACGCCATGCCAGACGACTTCGAGCTCATCGGGCCTGCCGAACGCCCGGCGGAATATCCGCTGCGGGAAGCCGCCGAATAATCAGCCGGGGTGCGGCGGCTTCGTAGGTGACTCAATACCCCAACCCGCATAGCAGTTGGATCCTGCCGCGGCAGAATTTCAACGTTGGCGTCGGCGAAACGGCCTGATCGAGGTCTTCCGCACTCGCAACTTCCTCTATCCTACGCCTTGACCAGGAATCGAACCGCCGTAGTTCGAGCTGTTGTTTGGATCGATGCGCTAACGTGCGTCCGCAATGGGGTCTATCATCGATCTCCGGCAGCATCTTCGGACTTGTCAAAGAGGCTTCGCAAAAAACAGCCGGGACTCTCGATCGTTGCTTCACTTAAACTGCGGTCAAAGTGACTTTCTTGTTGCAGTTTGGCGTTTGAATCGTCGCAGTTGTGATCTGCGAAAGACATTGCACAGGCAGCGGTAGGCGAACCGACCGTCTTAACTGCAACGACAAGGCTGGCGGTACTTCCGCTCAGAAGAAGCCCCTTCTCGGCAATTCGGTGCCGCTCAATTCGTAACGTCCGACCGCAATCGCCTTGTAGTGAGCGGGGTTGTGCGAAGCAATCGTCCGGGCGTTGCGCCAATGGCGGTCGAGATTGTGTTCGCGCTGGGTCGATGAGGCGCCTCCCACGTCGAAGACTGCGGTAGCCGCTTGCAGTACCAGTGCATCGACGACAATTTTTGCCTTTGTGGCACGCAGGGAGCCCTCGTGCGCGGCGCGCTCGTAGGCGCCGAGATCCTCAGGCGATGGAATGGCATCCTGCGCCTCGGCGGCAGCGAGGACGACAGCCTCGGCAGCATAGACGTGGGCCGCCAGATCGCCGATGATCTTGAGCAGGATCGGGTCGTCGGCAGGGACATCAGCCGGTGCGTGATAAAAGGCCTTCTTCGCGCGTCGTTTAATCAGCGATTTGGCGTCTCTGAGAACGGCTCTGAGTATCCCGGCATTGACGGCCGTCAGGAAGAGTTGCGGCAGAGTGCTTGCATAGGCAAGATCGTAGGCCACGCCCTCACCGTCATAAACGACCTCGGGCACCTCTACCCTCACATTGTTGAAGCGCGAGGTTCCGGTTCCGGTCAGCCGCTGCCCTGCAGCATCCCAGTCGTCTTCGAGCGTCACGCCGGCGCGCTTGGCAGGGATGATCGCGGTCAACTGCCGATCGTCGCCGTCCTTGGCCCTGACGATCACGAAGTCGGAATAGAGGCTGCCGGTGCTGTAGAACTTCGTTCCGTTCAGGCGGAATCCGTCTCCATCGGGCGTAAGGCGTGTTGCACTGTCATCGCCCGATTGTGCCTTGGCCCTTTCGGTATTGGCCAGGCCGAAGATTGCCCCTTGAGCGACCTGGTCCTGCCAGAATCTGCCTTGATCGGAGGTCGGGCGCTGGGCGAAGCGCTCCACGAAGACGAAGTGATTTCTCAGTATGTGGGCAACATTGGAATCCGCTTCCGAGAGGGCAATGACCTTCTCGAACAGCTGCCGGAAACTTGCGCCACTACCCCCGACATCGAGCGGCAAACGGTAAGCGCCGAAACGGGAGGCGCGGATATCGTCGATTTCAGCAAAGGGGAGGATGCGTTCGCGATCCCGCGCTGCCGAACCCTCGGCTATCGTGTCGAAGAGCTTTGCGAGAGCCGTATCGTCTGCAGGTGCAGACAGGTTGCTCTTAAGAGCAAGATTGGAATGCGATGTCATCTGATGACGTCCTCAAGCTTGTTGTTCTTCATCGAGCCGCAGCCCTGCCTGCTTGATCAGCGGCAGGATTCTCTCGGCAAAAAAGTCGAAGTCGGCATCCCAGTCGTGGAAGCCGATCTGGATACCGTCTATTCCGGCCCTCTTCAGCCCTATGATCTGTTCCACGACCTGCTCGGGCGTACCGACGATCTCGACATTGCCACCGAGCTTGCGGCCCTGATTTACGGTCTTGTCCTTGCGCACGCGCCAGGCATGGGCATCGCTGGCGAATTCGACGCGCGGCTTGTAGGCGGCCGTGATGGCCTCGGCATAGGCTTGGGTGTCGCGCTCGTTGTCGCGGCTGACGATAACAGGATTGATCAATACCTTGATCTGCCGTCCGAGCGCACCTGCGGCCTGTTTGATGCGCTGCGTATGTGCAGGAAGCGATGCGAAAGCATTTTCGATGACGGCGCCGCCCGGGCTCGTGACGAAAACAAAATCGGAGTGGCGCGCGGCAAAGGCGATGCCGGCATCGGAACCCGTGGCAGTGACGAGGATCGGCCGGGCAAAGGCAGGCTTCGGCGTTATGAAGGCATCCTTCAGCTGCCAGGGCGAGATTCMCTTGAACGACAGGTTCTGGTCCTCCGTCCATAAACGTTCGAGGACACTGAAGAGCTCATCGGCCAGCTCGTAGCGGCGGTCGTGCTCGATCTGGCTCCAGCCGAACATCTCGTGTTCGACGGCACGATGCCCCGTAAGGATATTTATGCCCCAGCGCCCTTTGGAGATATGGTCGAGCGTGGCACCGAATTTTGCCAGATGCAGCGGATGCCATGGGCCGTATAGAACGTGGATCGACGAGATCAGCAGGATCTTCGTCGTCAGCGGGGCCATGGCGGCGAGTGTGGTAAACGCGTCAAGCGAGGTCGTGAGACCACCCTTCGGCAGCCACTGCATGCGACTGAAGGCGAGATCGAAACCCGCGGCCTCGGCCTTCTGAACCAGACGCGCATTGGCATCGAAGGTCCAGCTGTCATCTCCCCCGCCTGACACGGTCGTCCGCTCGTAAAGATCGAGGAACAGCCCGAGGATCAGAGGCTGCCTCGAAACCTTCGAAAGCGGACTTTCGGGGAAGTCCAGTGGTGATGGGTAAGCGGCGTGGGAGCCACTTTCATACTGCGCTAGCTGATGACCGGTCATGACAACTTCTTTGGCTAGGGGTTCGATTTTCCATCTGCGACGCGAATTTGAGTTGAGAGTTCTAGAATGCTGGAGCTTTACGAAACGGACGCGCTAAATAGCTGACAACATTAAATTATCATATTGTCTATATAATCTATAGACAATAACAATTATGCCATTCGAGACATTTTGAGGGACATGTCCATGGCTATGAAACGACGAACCTTTGTGATTTCCACGCTGACGGCAGCAGGTGCGGCAACGCTCCCCGTCTTTCGAAAAGTGGAGGCAGCAACGCCGCAAAAGGGCGGCGTGCTGATCGTGTCGAATACAGTCGAACCTGTGCACCTTGTCGGTGCCTTCACCACCCAGGCCGGTCCGCCGACATCGAAGGTTTTCGATGGCCTGCTGAAAGTCGGTCTTGAYGGAAAGCCGGCACCTGCCCTGGCCGAAAGCTGGGAAGTCAGCGACGATGGCAAGACAATCACCTTCCATCTGCGCAAGGGTGTCAAGTTCCATGACGGATCGCCGCTGACGCCTGACGACATCGCCTTCTCACTGGAGGTCTGGAAAAAGTATCATGCCCGCGGACGCAGCACGTTCGCCAATGTTACGGGAACGCGCTCACCGGACGGGAGCACAGTCATCTTCGACCTCGCCGCGCCCTCCCCGATCATCCTCTTCGGCCTGGTGGCAAACGAATCACCGGTGCTCGCGCGGCACACCTATCCTACAGAAGGCGACCTTGCCGTCGCTCCGCGTAACAACGCACCGATCGGTACCGGCCCGTTCAAGTTCTCGGCCTGGGAACGCGGTAGCCATATTGCTCTGGAAAAGAACGCCGATTACTGGGATAGCGAACGCCCCAAGGTCGATCAGCTAATCGTCCGCACACTTCCTGACGCGGCGACAACGAGCGCGGCACTCGAGTCGGGTTCGATCCATACGTCGAGCTTCGTGCCGCTCAGCAACATCGCCAGGCTGCAGAAAGATCCGAAACTGCAGGTGGTCGATGATCCCCGAGGTTCACTCTATAATGTCGGCGCCGTCGTCTTCGAGTTCAATCTCGATCACGAGCGGTTCAAGGACAAGGCGCTGCGCACCGCCTTCGCACATGCTATCGATCGCAGCTTTATCGAGAAGAACCTCTATTTCGGTTTTGCGACGCCGACGGAAAGCCCCGTTCCCCCGGGTCTGCCCGCCTGGCACAACCCCAATGTCCCGAAATATGCCTTCGACCTGAAGAAGGCCGAGGAGATCCTCGAGGCGGCCGGCTACAAGAAGGATGCCGACGGCATCAGACTGAAGCTGACCAACGACTATGCCGCCAACAACGCGACGCATCTGCAGGTCGCCCAGTACATTCGCAGCAATCTCGCGAAAATCGGCATCCAGCTGGAAATCCGCAACCAGGACTTCGGGCAGTTCGTGAACCGCGTCTACACCAAGCGCGATTTCGATACGGCGATCTATCACGCCACGGTCGGTCCCGATCCGGCGATCGGCGCCCAGCGCTTCTACTGGTCGAAGAACTTCAAGGTCGGCGTGGCCTTTTCGAACGCAGCGAACTACTCCAACAAGGAAGTCGACAGGCTGCTGGAAGCGGCAAATTCCGAGATCGATCCGACGAAGCGCAAAGCGCTATACGACGATTTCCAGCGGATCGTGCAGGAAGATATCGTCAGGATCCCGCTCGTTTCGCCGCGCTATCCGATCGTCGCGCGCTCGAACATCGCCGATATCGTCGAAGACGCTTCCGGCGACAGCGGACCCTATTCGCTGGCGCATTTCATCTCAGCTTCATGACCGCCTAGGACGGAGATTTCCATCATGGCCGATACTATCGCTACGGCGCGTGCGCCGCTCTCCTCCCCACGAACGTTCACTTCGTTTCCCGAAGTCAACGTTCCCGATCTCAAGCCTGCGCTGCTGGCTCAACACGAACTCGCTTTCTTCGATGTTCGCGACGAAGCCGATTATGCCACGGGTCACATCCTCTATGCCGTCCACCTGCCTTACTCCCGGCTGGAGCTTCTGGCGCGCAACCTCATTCCGCGGTTCGATACGCCGATCGTCCTCACGGACGCCGGTGAGGGTCTCGCGGAGAAAGCCGCAGGCATTCTGACGGCAGCAGGATATGAAAATATCTCGCTGCTGGCCGGCCGAAATCAGGCATGGCTTGAGCACGGCTATCAGCTTTACACGGGCCGCAACGTGCCGAGCATCGGCTTCTTCGAAGTCGTCGAGCATGAGCGTGGCACGCCGAACATCACCGCCATCGACCTGAAGGCGCGGATCGACAGAGGCGACGATCTTGTCGTTCTCGATACCCGTCCGCGCGAGGAATTCGAAGCCTTTCATATCCCTGGAGCCATCAATGCTCCGGGTGCCGAGATCCTTCATCGTCTCGGTTCGCTCAACCTCAAGCCGGACACGCTTGTCGTTGCCAACTGCGCCGGTCGGACGCGCTCGATCCTCGGAGCGCAGTCACTCATCGATGCGGGCATCTCCAATCCCGTCACCTCCCTGACCGGCGGTACGATGGAATGGCTGATTGCCGGTTACACCCTCGAGCACGGCCCGGGCCTGACCGCGGGCGTGCCGGAGTCCAGTCAACTCGATGCGACGCGTGAACTGGCCGCAGAACTGGCGCAGAAGCACGGTGTCGGCGTCATCGATGCAAGGAAGCTCGAAGACTTCAGGCGTGATACGGGTCGCAGTCTCTTCCTGTTCGACGTCCGATCGCCGGAGGAATATCGTTCCGGGCATCCGCAAGGCTTCCGTCATGCGGCAGGCGGACAGCTTGCGAGTGGCGCGGAGCGCTTCATCGGCGTGCGCGGCGCACGCGTCGTGCTCTTCGATCCAGAAAGGGTCCGTGATCGCCTGACGGCATCCTGGCTCGTGCAGCTGGGTGGCTACGAGGTCTACGTCGTCGATGGTTTGTCGGCGGCGACGTGGCAGACCGGACCCGAGGCCCGGAATGTCGTTCTGACGAATGCGCCAGCCCCTTATGTGCTTGCAGCCACCCTTCACGCAGGGCTCGGCGGTAAGGCTCATGCCGTCTTCGACCTATCGGGCTCGAACCAGTATCGTGCTTCGCATATTCCAGGCGCCCGTTACCTCAGGCGCGCCGAGATCGCCGAAGCGGTCGCGGCGGAAAAAGGCGCTGTGGTCCTGAGCTCGGAGGATGGCACACTCGCTCAGATTCTCGCAGCCGAACTGCGCGCCGCGACGGGCAAGGATATCCGCTCGCTCCTGGGCGGCAACGACGCGTGGAAGGCTGCCGGCCTGCCGGTCGAAAAGGGCGGCATTGGACCCGAGGACGGCGGCGACCTTCCCGACAAATATGCGCTCGCCCCCGAAAGGCGCAATGCTCTTTTCCGCGACTACCTGAACTGGGAAGTCAGCCTCGTCGAGCGCTTGACGAACGACCCGGACGCCAAGGCAACATTCAGGCTCGCTCATTAAACCTTCGTGCCCTGCGGTTAAATCTGCGGGGCACGCTTCCCCTCAGTGCGTGGAAGGGCATCACATGGCCTCGGCAAGAATTTCGAAGCGATTTCTTCATCTGGTTTTTCAGGCGGTGCCGCTGGTGATCGGCGTACTGATCTTGAATTTCGTGCTGGTGCAGATGCTGCCTGGTGACGCTGCCGAGGCCTTCGCGGCGGAATCGGGCGCGGCAACGCAAGAAACGATGGCGATGCTGAAAATCCGCTTCGGGCTCGATCAGCCGGTGCTGTCTCAGCTCGTCACCTATTTCTACAATCTCTCGCATCTGTCGCTCGGCTTTTCAGCCCGCTACAACGCCCCTGTCTCGGAACTGATCCTCTCTCGGCTCTGGATGACCATTCTCCTCAAACTGTCTGCGCTCAGCCTGGCGCTTGCGATTGGCGTTTTGTTCGGCGTGGTCATGGAGCGCTTTCGCAACCGGTGGCCCGATCGCCTGCTTTCGTTTCTCTCGCTTATCTTTTATTCCACGCCGAGCTTCTGGACGGGGCTCATGCTCGTCCTGTTGTTTTCCGTCTATCTCGGATGGCTGCCTCCGGAGGGATCGCAGACGCTCGGAGCCGCCAACAGTGGCCTCGGCTACATTGCTGACGTCTTCAGGCATATGATCCTGCCGATCAGCGCGACTGCCACCTTCTTCATCGCGATTTTCGCGCGCCTCACCCGCGGCGCTATGATCGACGCCCGGACCGCCGACCACGTTCGAACCGCTCGCGCCAAAGGCCTTCGTTCCGACGCGGTCACGTGGCGTCACGTGTTCAGGAATGCGCTCATTCCATTGACGACCGTCACCGGCATGCAGATCGGCGCGCTGCTTGGCGGCTCTGTCGTCATCGAGACCATCTTCAGCTGGCCGGGGCTTGGGCGCCTCACCTATGACGTCGTCCTTGCCCGAGAATACGTCGTCCTGCTCGGCATATTGCTGATCTCATCGATCCTGGTGATCGTCGTCAACATCCTGACAGATCTCCTCCAGACCTGGCTTGACCCAAGGATCGAGGCATGAACGCGCCGTCGAAATTTCCAATCGCCGATCCCATTGCGCCGGTTTCGGTCGGTATAGAAGCCGGGCCGCAGCCGCTCTGGAACAGCCTGCTGCGATACCCGCTCGGTCTCACGGGACTGGTGATCCTCGCGGCCCTCGTGGTGGCAGCGCTTTCGGCTCGCATACTCTTTCCCGATGATCCATTGTCGACGGTTGCGAGTGCCCTGCTGCCGCCATTTCAGGATCCCGCCTATCCGCTGGGGACCGACCCTCTCGGCCGCGATGTGCTGGCTCAGCTCGTACATGGCGCCAGGATGTCGCTTGCAATCGGTTTCCTTTCCGCGCTCGTCAGTCTCGTCGTGGGATTGGTTGTCGGCGTCATCGCCGGCTATTTCGGCGGGTTCGTCGATGACATTCTGATGCGGCTGACCGAACTCTTCCAGACGACGCCCTCCTTTCTTCTTGCCGTCGTCATCGTTTCGCTCGGCGGCCCGAGCCTCGCCATGATGACCTTTGCGATCGGGATCGGCTCCTTTCCAACGATTGCCCGTCTCGTCAGGGCCGAGTTCCGCTGGCTTCGTAATTCTGATTTCGTGCTTGCAGCCCGTTCGCAGGGCTACAGCCCCCTTCGCATCGTCCTCCAGGAGATACTGCCGAATGCACTGCCGCCGGTGATCGTCACCGCCTCGGTGCTTGTCGCCTCGGCAATCCTCACCGAGGCCGGCCTCTCGTTTCTCGGCCTCGGCGATCCCAACATTCCGACCTGGGGCAGCATGATCGGCACCGGCAGAACGATGCTTCAGGACGCCTGGTATCTGACGGCGATACCCGGCCTTTGCATCATCGTGACGATCGTCTCCGTGAACCTCATCGGCGAGGCCCTCAGCGACATCCTCAATCCCCGGCTGAGGAGAAATCGATGACACAGGCGCATGCCCTTGAAATCCGAAATCTCAGTGTCAGATATGGCGCCGCCTATGAGCAGAATGCCGTCCACGACCTGTCGTTCGATATCGCCCAAGGCCAGTCCATTGCTCTTGTCGGTGAGTCCGGCTGCGGAAAATCGACCACGGCTCATGCCATTGCCCGGCTGCTCGGCAAGAACACGGCGATCAAGGGCTCCATACGCCTGAGTGGCGTGGAGCTGCTCGGCTTCCCGGAAAGACAGATGGAGGATGTGCGCGGCGCGCGCATCGGCATGATTTTCCAGGAGCCGATGACGTCGCTAAACCCGGTCCACCGGGTCGGCTGGCAGATCGCCGAAGCCATCAGGCGGCATCAGGGCGTATCGGCTGAAAAAGCGCGGCAGCGGGTGCTTGAGCTTCTCGATCTGGTGAAGCTGCCGGATCCTCAGCGCATCGCCAATTCTTATCCGCATCAGCTTTCGGGTGGCCAGCGTCAGCGCGCGATGATCGCGATGGCCGTCTCGTGTTCTCCCGAATTGCTGATCGCCGACGAGCCGACGACGGCGCTGGACGCCACGGTGCAAGCACAGATCCTTGATCTRCTCGACGGGTTGCGACGGGACCTCTCGATGTCGCTGCTGCTGATCAGCCACGATCTGCCACTGGTTGCGCGATGGACCGATCGGGTCATCGTCATGCACCATGGCGTCAAGATCGAGGAGCTTGCCTCCGCGGAGCTTTTTTCAGGGGCGCGAGCTGCTTATACACGCGGCCTGCAGGAGAGCTCGCTGAAGCTCGACGACGCCCTCCACTACAGAACAACGACGCTGACGGAGATCCGCAGTCAGCGCGACGAATTCGGCAATTACCAGTTCATCCGGCTGGAGCCGCGATCGCGCCGCGAGGACTTCCCTTCCCGCGAGCAGGAAAATCTCGTTGACGTTCGCAACCTGACGGTCGACTACGCCAACACGTCGGGCAAACAGACGCGTGCTGTCGATGATGTCAGCTTCTCGATCGCGAAGGGAGAGACGCTCGGCCTCGTCGGCGAGTCGGGCAGCGGAAAATCGACGGTCGGCCGGACGATCATGCAGCTTCTAAAGCCGGTTGCAGGGTCGATAACGCTCGACGGCACCGAATTGACGGCTCTCCCTGAACGACGCTTGCGTCCGCTGCGGCCGAGCTTTCAGATGATCTTCCAGGATCCCTACGGGTCGCTGAACCCGCGCCGCACGGTCGGCGACATTCTCGAGACGGCGCTCATCGTCAACGGCCAACACAATGCCGCTGCGCGGCTGGCAATGATTGCAAGGACGCTGAACGCCGTCGGCCTCGCCAAATCGACTGCCCAGAAATTCCCGCATGAATTTTCCGGCGGCCAGCGGCAGAGGATTGGCATCGCCCGGGCGATCATCATCCAGCCGAAACTGGTGGTCTGTGACGAGCCGGTCTCGGCGCTCGACGTCTCCGTCCAGGCCCAAGTCCTCAATCTTCTCGTCGATCTGAAGCACGAGTATGATCTCTCCTACCTTTTCATCTCTCACGACCTCGCCGTCGTGCAATATATTTCCGACCGCGTCATGGTGATGAAGGATGGAAAAATCATCGAGACCGGCGACCATGCCTCGATATGGCAGTCCCCGGCGACTGACTACACCCGGGCGCTGATTGCGGCATCCGCCTGACCCCGTCAATCGCATTTGTTACCGAAAGGACTAAACGATGACTGTCGAATACCGGACGCTTGGCCGCAACGGCCTTCGCGTCTCTCCACTGTGCCTTGGAACGATGATGTTCGGCGGCGAGACCGACGGGGCGACGTCCCGCCGGATCATCGACCGTGCCGCCGAGCAAGGGATAAACTTCATCGACACTGCCGATGGCTATGCGAATTTCCAATCGGAAGTTGTCGTCGGCAACGCCATCAGGGAAAAGCGTGATCAATGGGTGCTCGCAACGAAATTCGCGAGCCCGCGGGGTTCAGATCCGAACAGCCAGGGCGCCTCGCGCAAATATATCCGCCGTGCCGTCGAAGCCAGCCTCAAGCGGCTGGGGACAGACTATATCGATATCTATTATCTTCATCGCGAAGACCATCAGACCAATGTCAGCGAAACGGTGCGCACGCTCGGCGACCTGATCAGCGAAGGCAAGATCCGCTACTATGGCCTCTCAAATCACCGTGCCTGGAAGATTTCCGAGTTCAGCCGCGTCGCCGACCTGCTCAACGTCGATCGTCCGATCGCCAGCCAGCCGCTCTACAATCTCGCCAATCGCCAGATCGAATTCGAGCATCTCGATGCCGCAGACTATTACGGGCTTGGCGTCGTGCCCTACAGCCCGCTGGCACGCGGCATATTGACGGCCAAGTACAAGCCGAACGAGCAACCGGATCCCGAGACCCGGGCCGGGCGCAACGACAAGCGCATCCAGCAGACCGAATGGCGCCCGGAATCCCTCGACATCGCCCAGCAGATTGCCCTCCACAGCGCCGAACGCGGCATCACGCCCGGCCAATTCGCGCTCGCCTGGGTTCTCAACAACCGGCTGATCACCTCCCCGATCGTCGGCCCGCGCACTGAAGTTCAATGGGAAGATTACATCCCGGCGCTCGCCTATAAATTCACGCCAGATGACGAAGCCCTGGTCAACCGCCTGGTCGTCACCGGCCATGCCTCGACACCCGGCTTCAACGACCCGGGCCACCAGTTCTTCGGCCGCCGGCCTTATGTGGCGTAGGGCTCTCGGAGGTCCTGCCCTGGCGCAGGGCCATCCATGCCCAAACATTCGTCACCGAAGCGACCCTAATTCGGCACCGGCCAGTATCGAAGCTCCGCTTTAAAGCCGGCGCTTCGCTCATTAGGAAGCCCAACCAAGCGAGCTCTCCGAAGCGCCGGGTCTCCAGCGGGGAGATTTCGATACAAGCGACGCATTGAAGGAACCGTAAACCTTGGTGAATGCGGGGATAATTCCGCATTCAATCCCTGTTCCAACTGTAGCTCTTGAAGGGAACAGATCCAGCGCGGCACCATTCAAATGAGCTAAGCTTCTGAAAAACAATCTTCGGGGCATTAAGCCTCTTTATGGAACCAATCCAGAATACACAGAATATCACTTCCTAAGAAGCGAACCCCTCGAACAGCATGTGGCGGGCCCGGGGCGGATCCCCGAGCCCTTTTCGCTTATTTCGCAGTCTTAATCTTGTTGACCTCGCCGGCGCTCAATTCGCCGACAGTCGTCACCTCGCCATTGGTGATCTTCCAGAGACGAAACGGGCCGGTGATATCGCCGTACTGATCGAAGCTGACAGGGCCGATGACACCTTCATACTTCACGGGCTTGCCGTCCTTGATGAGCTGCAGGGCCTTGGCAAACTCTTCCTTGCCGGCATGGATCGGCGTGCCGCCTTCGGCCACCACTCCTGACACCGCAGCCTTGATGGCGGCAGCATCCGCCTTGCCCGCCTTGGCAATGGCGAGTGCGACGATCGCACCGGCATCATAGGAACGGTCCGCGGCCGGAGCCGACGGAGAAATGCCGCCCGAGAAGGCTTCATAGTTGGCATTGAAATATTCGGTCGATGCCGTCGGGCTCGTACCGGAGGAGGTGCCGTAGGCGTTTTCCAGATATTGCGCGCCGACGCTTTCGATGAAGTCCTTGGAGTTCATGCCGTCGTTCAGCAGGAAAGTCTGCTTGCCGCCACCGGAAATCCAGGCGCGGGCGATCGTTGCGCCGTCAACCGGCGTGCTGACAAGATAGAGTGCATCCGGCTCACCCGCCATGGCGGCACTGGCTTCCGACGCATAGCTCGACTGCTTCTCATTGTAAGGCGTGGTCGAGGTGATCGTGCCGCCAAGCTTCGTGTAGGCCGTGGTGAACTCCTTCACCATGTTGACGCCGAAGTCATTGTTGACGTTGATGATCGCGATCTTCTTCAAGCCCTGATCAACAGCATATTTGGCAGCGGCCGTGCCTTGCAGCGCGTCCGAGGTGATCGTGCGGAAGAACACGCCGTTGGTCTTGCCTACGCGGCCAAGCTCGGTGAGCGTCGGCGAGGACGATGCCGGCGAGACCTGCACGACGCCGGCCGGAGCCGTAACCGAGGTCAGGATCGGGATCGAAACCGACGAGATAATGCCGCCGATGATGACCGGCACCTTCTTGATGTTGACGAGCTGCGTTGCCTGATCGACGGCGACATTGCCCTGGCTTTGGCTGTCGCGCGTATCGGCCACGACCTTGCAGCCATCAACGCCACCGGCATCGTTGAAATCACGGAAGGCCATTTCGACGGACTTTGCACCCGCCTGGCCGTATTCGCCGGCAGGGCCCGTTAATTCCATGACGAGGCCGACAGTGATGTCGCAATCGGCTGCGAAAGCCGGTGCCGTGGATGCCGCGAGTGCCGCAACCACAGCGGAAAGCAGAAATTTCGGTCCCATTTTATTCCCCTTTGTTGAGATTGTATTTCATGATGCTGCCGTGGCGGCCCTCCCGGTCCCGCTCCAGCGTATAGACGTCCCCTTCCAGCGGATTGCCTTGGCGCAGGATTGCCTCGATCTCTGCCAGATCCGTGTCGGTCAGCTTGATATTCGCGATGGCAAGATTGGATGGCAGGTGATCGCGGTTGCGGGCGCCGACAATGACTGCGGCGACGCCGGGCTTGGTCAGCATCGCAGCACTGGCGACGGTCGCGATATCCACTTGATGCCGGTCGGCAACCTTCCTGAGCGTCGAGAGCAGCGCCTGGAAAAGATCCCAGCCGCCGAAATCGTCGATGATCAACTTGTATTTGGTGAGCGAGCGGTTTTCGAGCGGATGCTCCGGCTCCGGCTGCCCTAACCAACGATCGCCAAGGAAGCCACCGGCCACCGTGCCATAGCAGAACAGCGCGAAATTCTTCTCGGCGGCAAGCTGTACCATCTGCTTTTCCGGGCGCCGATCGAGCAGCGAATATTGCAGCTGCAACGAGGTAACCGACACGCCCGACGCGATGATCGCCTTGATATGATCGGTGTCGAAATTGGTGCCGCTGACCTTGCCGATCTTGCCGGCCTGTTGCAGCTCCTTCAGCCAGCCCGCCGTTTCCAGCCAGCCAGGAATGTCATACGCCCACCAGTGAAACTGCACGAGATCGAGGCAATCGAGATTGAGCCGGCGGCGCGAAGTATCGATCACACCCTCGACGTAGGCCTTGCTAATCACGGGCAGCACCGCAAGATCCGGAACGAACTTGGTATGCACGCGGATGCGCGAGAGGGCTTCGCCACCACGCAGATTGCCGTAGGCCAGACGGAAGCGGCCGATCAGGTCTTCCACCCCGGTATAGATATCGGCGCAATCGAACGTGGTGATGCCGGCGTCAGCGAAGGCGATCATGTCCTCGATGGCGCTCTCGGCATCGATTGCGCCATGGCCGCCCGCCAGCTGCCATCCACCGCGAATGAYGCGTGATATCTCATAACCGGGGGCGATGGTGATGCGTTGCATGTCTGCTGGCCTATTCGTCAATCAAGGGAACCGCTGTTGTCGCGGCATGGCTGAAACGGCGGAGACCAGTGCGGGTGATCCTCAGCCGGGTGGAGCAATTCGGGTCAGGGCAAGCGATATCTGCATCCGTCGTCATCCAGTCGTTGGGATGGGTCGGACGCTGCTTGGCGGCCAGAAGCGGCAGGACTGAAGACAGCGAGTAAATGGAAATACCCTGCCCGGGCGGCAGATGCAGCATCTCGCCATGCAGTTCGAAATGGTCGCCGGGCTTGGCGCCGCAATAGACAGCACCGCCTTCGGGAATGATCACGTCCACCCGCAAGTCGAAAATGTCGAAGCCATCATCCACTGGATCAACCATGGCCAACTCCCTCTGCGGCCTCATCGTATTCTGCATCCAGCCGCCCGCGGATAAGGTTGAAAGACCGGCTGATATCGTCGGAAAGCGACTGAACAGCGCTTTCGGCATCGCGCCCTTCCAGCGCATCGATCAGCGCCCAATGGTGATTTGTCGCCGCCAGGCCGCCCTGTTCGTCATGAATATGCGCCGCCTTGCGGATGATCGCGCCCGATTGCAGCCAGAGGCTTTCAACGATCGGAATGAGTACGGGCGAGCGCGCAGCTTGGTAAATATGAAAGTGAAAGCGCTGGTTTAGCGCCGAGGTAACGTGGCCGATATCCTTGCCATGCTGCTCGAAGGCCAGGTCGCAATCGACATTGATCTGCTTGAGGATGGCGAAGTCTTCATCGCTGAGGTTCGGCAAGGCCAGCGCCACCATCTGCCCCTCGATCAGGATGCGCGCGCGGGCGAGATCGTCGAGACGATCGCGGGTGATTAGCGGCACACGCACCGACCGGTTCGGCAGGGATTCGAGTGCCTGCTCGGAAACGAGCCGTCCAAGCGCCTCGCGCACCGGCATGGTGCTCGTCTGCAGCCGCTCGGCGAGATCGACAATACGCAAGATATCGCCGGCATCAAACATGCCGTTGATCAGCGAATTGCGCAGTTGAGCGTAGACGCGGTCCTGCAGGGTCTCGCGACCGACCGGCGACAGCGCATCGTCGCGATCAAGGTTGCTGGCGGTATTTTCGGATGCTTTCCTCATCTGTACCGCCTCTCAATTTGCTCCGCTTGCCACCGGTTTTTTTGGTTGCTTTTCTCCATACGGTAAAGTTTGATCAAACATCACCAATCAAATCAAGAGACTTGTTTCGCTCATGCCTTCTTCCGCGTCAGCTGCACCATCGAACTTCGCGCCCGCTTCCCGAGCCGTGATCGATGCACGCGATCTGGTGAAGAAGTTCGAAGGCCATACCGCTGTCGCCGGCATGTCGCTGAAGCTTGCAGCCGGCGAAATGCTGGGGCTGATCGGCCCAAATGGAGCGGGCAAGACGACGCTGTTCAATCTGATCGCTGGCAGTCTCAAGCCGACATCGGGTGAAATCTGGATTGCCGGCCTCGATGTCTCGCAGGAAAGCCCCGAGCAGCGCATCGGCCGCGGCGTCGGGCGCACCTTCCAGATTCCGAAACCCTTCCTCGAAATGACTGTGCTGGAAAATCTGCTGACGGGCGCGCAGGGGCAGGATGGCGAGCGGCTTTTTGCAAATTTCCTGCGCTTCGGTCACGTCCGGCGACAGGAGAAACTGGCGATCGACAAGGCGCGGGCGCTGCTGGAGTTTGTCACCCTGTCAGGCCTTGAGGCCCAACCTGCAAAAGTGCTCTCCGGCGGCCAGCGCAAGCTCCTGGAACTGGCACGTATCCTGATGGCCGATCCGCAGGCCATCCTGCTCGATGAGCCGGCCGCGGGCGTCAACCCCGCTTTGCTCGAAACCATCATGGAGCGCGTCATCGACCTCAACAGGCAGGGCAAGTCGATCCTGCTGATCGAGCACAACATGGACATGGTTTCGCGGCTCTGCTCCCGCGTAGTCGCCATGGCGCTCGGCAAACCGCTGGCCGAAGGCACGCCCACCGTTGTCGCCGCCAATGCCGATGTGATCGAGGCCTATCTCGGAGCTGGGGCATGACGGTTCCTGCCCTTCGAACCCAGGCGCTGGTCGCCGGATATGAACCCGATCTGCCGATCGTGCGCGGTGTCGATCTCTCCGTGGCGCCCGGCGAATTGCTGGTGCTTCTCGGCCCCAACGGCGCCGGCAAGTCGACATTCGTCAAGGCGATCGCCGGTGTCTTGCCCGTGCATTCCGGCAGCATCTTCCTGGGGGAGCGCGACATCACCCGCGTCGCCACCCACCGCAAGATCGGCGAAGGCCTCGCCTTCGTGCCGCAGACGGAAAACATCTTTGCGACGCTTTCCATTCGCGAAAACTTGCAGCTTGCAGCCGCCGTCTTGCCAAAACCCCTCCGCGCGGAAAAGATCGCCGCTCTCTACCGCCGCTTCCCCGATCTCGCGACAAAGCCGTCACGGCTGGCGGGCGCGCTTTCCGGCGGCCAGCGCCAGATGCTGGCAGTCGCGCGAGCGTTGATCGTCGATCCGCCGGTGCTCATTCTCGATGAACCATCCGCAGGCCTGTCTCCGAAGATCGTTGCGGAGGTCTTTGCGATGCTTCAGGAGATCAATGCGGGCGGCGTCACGGTTATTCTGGTGGAGCAGAACGTCAAGGCGGCGCTCGCCCTCGCCAGCCGCGCCGTCATTCTGGTCGAGGGCAAGATCCGCCATGAGGGCAAAGCATCTTCCCTGCTTGGCGATCCATTGATCGCCAAACTCTATCTCGGCACATCACAGCCGCATGAGGTGCCACAGCCATGAACCCGCAATTCCTGATGGATGGCCTGTTCGCCGGCGCGATGATTGGTCTGGGCGCCATCGGCGTGACGCTCACCTATTCGATCCTGCGTTTTGCCAATTTCGCCCATGGCGAACTCCTGTCATGGGGGGCCTATCTGGCCTTGGCGGTGAGCGGCGGCCTCGGCCTCCTGTCCACCACGCTGACGAAGCCGCTCGGCCCGTTTTCCTTCGGCTGGTCCCTGCCGCTTTCAGCCATCCTCGCCATTATCCTCACGGGTGCCTTGGCGCTCGCCGTCGATGCCGTGCTGTTCGGTCGCCTGCGGGCGCGCGGCAGCGCCGTCATCATTCTGGTGATGGCAAGTTTTGGCGCATCGCTCGCCCTGCGCAGCCTGCTGGAATTCATCTTTACCTCGAAGCCCGCCTACTACACCAAGGCACTGCAAATCGCCATCCAGATCGGCGGCGGACTGCGTGCAACGCCGGATCAGCTTCTGTCGCTTGGCGTCTCGCTCGTTGCCGTCATCGCCATTCACCTGCTGATGACCCGCACCGATATCGGACGTTCGATGCGGGCTGTCAGCGAAAACCCAGCGCTTGCCGGAATTGCCGGCGTTGATGTGCGTCGGGTGATCCGCGTGGTCTGGTTCGTCGGCGCGGCGCTCGCCTGCATCGCCGGCATCATGACCGGGTTGCTTGTCCAGATCCGCCCCTATCTCGGCCATGATCTGCTGCTGCCGCTGTTTGCCGCAGCGATCCTTGGCGGCATCGGCAGCGTGCCGGGTGCGATGATCGCCGGATTGATCGTCGGTCTTTCGGAAGCGGCAGCCGTACAAATGGTCGGTGCGGAGTGGCGTGCCGCCGTCTCCTTCGTCATCCTCGTTGCGGTCCTTCTTCTGCGCCCGCGCGGCCTGCTCGGGAGGGTCGCATGAGCCTAGACCTGATCGCCTATGCCGCTTTCTTTCTGACCATGGCGCTGACCTATGCCATCATGTGCCTCGGCCTCAATGTACAGTGGGGCCAGACCGGCCTGTTCAACGTCGGCATTGCAGCCTTTGTGGCGATTGGCGCCTATGTCTCAGCCCTGCTGACGACACCGGACGCTTCCGATCGTGTCGGCGGCTTCGACCTGCCGATTGCCGTCGGCTGGATGGGAGGTGCGCTCATGGCGGGCCTTGCCGCCTGGCTGGTCGGGGCGCTCACCATACGGCTCAGGTCCGATTATCTGGCGATCGCCACCTTCGGCGTCGCCGTCACCGTACAGCTTTGCGTGCTCAACCTGCAGCCGCTCACCGGCGGCGCCTTCGGCATCGGTTTCATTCCGCGGCCGTTTGGCAAACTCGCGGGCGATCCGCTCGCCTTCGGCCTTTCCAATCTCGCGCTGATGGCCGCCGTCGTGCTGGCGCTGTACCTCGCCCTCCAGCATCTCGCGAAAAGCCCCTGGGGGCGTGTGCTGCGGGCAATCCGCGAGGATGAAGCGGCAGCACAGGCACTCGGCAAGCGGCCGATCCGCTTCCGGCTGCAAGCCTTTGCCATCGGCGGCGCCATCATGGGGCTTGCGGGGGCGGCACAAGGGCATTTCATCGGCTTCATCGCGCCGGACAACTATCTGCCGATCCTGACCTTCCAGGTCTGGGCAATGCTGATCGTCGGCGGTGCCGGCAACAATCGCGGCGCAATTCTCGGCGCTGTGCTCGTCTGGGGTCTCTGGGCGCTGTCGGCCGCCGCCGTTTCCGCCTTCATCCCACCGGAGCAGCAGGCGCGTGCAGCATCCCTTCAGATCGTCATGATCGGGGTCGGCCTCTGCCTCATCCTCCTCCTGCGCCCTCGCGGCATTCTCGGCGCGTCGAATGCGCTGGCATCCCTGACGCGCAAGCGCCCGGAAAAGTCCAAGGAATAGAACCATGTCGCAACGGCCCGATCGCATAGCCCTCACCAAGGACCTCTCCATCAGCCGCCTCGTCTGCGGGCTTTGGCAGGTTGCCGACATCGAGAAAAACGGCACGATAATCGATCCCGACCAGGGCGCCGATGCGCTTGACGCCTATGCGCGCGACGGGTTCGACACATTCGACATGGCGGATCACTACGGTTCGGCCGAGCTGATCACCGGACGCCTGCTGGCGCGGTATGACAGCGCCAGACCGGTTGCCTTCACCAAATGGTGCCCCGAGCCGGGTCCGATGACCGCGGATGTCGTGCGTCGCGGCATCGAGGAACGCCTGGCCCGGCTTGGTGTCGACAAGGTCGATTTGCTTCAGTTCCATTGGTGGAGCTTCGAACATCCAGCCTGGCTCGACGCCCTGCATGAAATGCAGCGTCTGCGGGAAGAAGGCCTGATCGGTGCGTTGGGGCTTACCAATTTTGATGCTGGGCATCTGGCGCTGGCCCTGGCCGACGGCATCGAGATCGCCACCAATCAGGTTTCATTTTCGCTGGTCGATCGCCGGGCGGCAGGGTCCTTGTCGGATCTCTGCGCCAAAACCGGCGTCAAGCTGCTGGCCTATGGCACGCTTTGCGGGGGCTTCCTCTCCGAGAAATGGCTTATTCAACCGGAACCCACTGATATCGCCGACTGGAGCCGCTCGAAGTACAAGCGCTTTATCGATACCGCCGGTGGCTGGGAGGCGTTTAAAGGTATTTTGCGCGCGGCCTCCGGCATCGCGGCCAAGCACAAGGTCTCGATCTCGAATGTCGCCAGTCGCTGGGTTCTTGAACATCCGGCCGTCGCCGCCACCATTGTTGGCGCGCGGATTGGGGAAAACGAGCATCGCGACGACAATCTCAAGGTATTTTCCTTCGCGCTGGACGGCGAGGACCACGCAGCCCTTAATGCCGCCTTTGCGGCTACGCAACCCATTCCCGGCGACTGCGGCGACGAATATCGCAAGCCGCCTTTCCTGACGGCATCGGGCGATCTCAGCCACCATCTGGACGCCATCCCCTCGATCTACACCGCAGTCCGGGTGCCCGGCAGGCCGGGCCGTTCGCGCGTATCGTCGGGCAGCATCTGGGAGCCGATGGCCGGCTACAGCCGCGCGGTCCGGATCGGCAACCGTATCCTCGTCTCCGGCACCACCGCGACCCATGGCGCGGACCGCTGCGTCGCACCCGGCGATGCCGGTGCGCAGGCCACTTACATTCTCGACAAGATCGCAGCGTCCATTTCGGCACTTGGCGGCAGCATCGAAGACGTGATCCGCACCCGTATCTATCTGCGCGACGGAAACCAGTGGCAACCCGTTTCCCGGGCCCATGGCCGTGCCTTTTCATCCATCCTGCCCGCCAATACGCTCATCGAGGCCGGAAAGCTGATCGGGGACTACGAGGTTGAAATCGAGGCGGAGGCAGTCTGCGACTGAGTGCAGGCAACATAAATCGGGCTGGGCGCTGACTTGCGCGTACCACAGAAACCGTTGCCGTTCAGGCGGTCGCCAGCAGATGACGGGCCGTGAACATGTCCAGGTGCCCACCGCCGACATTCTTGTCGACGGGGATATCTATGAGCCACGTATCAATGCTTTCCTGCCCACGGTTGTCATCGATATCATCCAGCAGGCCGTGGCTGCTGTTGAGAATGGCTTACAAAGGCGCTCCCCTATAGACTTGGAGAGACCGCCACCAGGCGATCTTTCTGCCATGGCGGGCGTGGCGAAGCCGTCGTCCTTCTGACTCAGCGACTAGCGCGCGTTGAGGAGAATCGAACCAACCCCACCTTTAACTAGTCACTAAATCATTGAAAACACACGCCTGAGGCGTCGTCCAGTTTATGGAACTATTTGCCGCCGGCCGCCATCTCCGGGTCCCAAAAGGCGAAAGATCTGAGCCTTGACCTTTTTATCTCACCCAAATTCCCAAGGGCACGAGCACGCAGTTGTGCCCCCATGGAAAGCGAACTGACGAGTTGGGCCAATTCTGGCAGCCGGGCAGACCGGAACATTGTCCAAGATACCTGAATAACCATTCTCCGGTATCGGTAGAGATTTCAGCTGCCCGGCTGGTCCTGCAGCATGGAGTGACGATCATTGTCCATGCTGTGAGGCGTCTTAGCGTACGAAGAAGGTAACGCTGCCGTCGGCGGCCTGTTCGGCGTCGACGATATTGTCGACTTTTACATCATCCTGATTCAGCTTGCGAACAAGGTCCTTGTTTTCGCTGATCGAGGCTCGGATCGCACGCAACTGGTTGTCCGTGCGGCCCGTTGCGGAGAGACCGCGGGTCTCATGTTCCGGATCGTTGTCCCAGTTTCCGACGTAACGAAGATTGAAGTCGGAATTGAAGGCACGAAGGGTCTGGGCAATTTCGGGGGCTGTGTTCATCGCGATGCTTTCGGCACGGCTGACGCCGGCCAGAGCCAGAGATGCAAAGGCTGCAACAAAGGCAATCTTGATTCTGCTGTTCATCTTAATTCTCCTTAGGGTTGATCTACCTCAATCATGGTCGGCAATTGATGGTGGGGAGACCATCAACTACCGGCCATCTTAGGCAACGGTCAGACGATCGCCCGAAAACGGCAGTTCGAAAATCAGACCCCTGTTCAGGCTTCTTCAGACCTATGTTTAGGTGGAATTCCAACATTTGCCATGACTGTGACAAACTTGGGTTGCACGCGGCGAGTGATGATCAGCGAAAGCAAGAAGCGGACAAAGAAGGTTTGCTAAGGATAATGCTGAGGTACCCGCCGATTCAGACGGTTCTGTACCGGGAAGCTGGTTGCAATCATTGATACAAGTATAGTTCACCAGCCCTGTCTCGATCGAGTAGAACCTGCGGTCATCAAAGGTGGAATCCACAGCGATGTATCCGGGAACCTGCGCCTGCCCGTACAGCACGGATCGCCCTGGGCGGTCGTGCGGCCGCCGCAGTGGTGAGAGCAAAGACGGCGGATATGCGCCACTTTGTTACCCGCAGGATATATCGGCGGGCATGATTGCAAATTTCAGGATGCAGGCGAACCGATAGGCGGTGGCATTGGCGCGTAGCCTCACCGAACGTCATTTGCCAGGATCCGGATCAGGCGCTCACGCGCCGTCTCCTGAATGCGTTCTCTGCAGGTGAAGAGTAACGTCCGCTGACACGATCGGCGCTCCAAACGGGCAAGCTGCAGTGCAGGCGCACTTCCGATCCGAAGGATCGTCAAAGGAAGAGGAAGCATATCGGAGCTTTCAGCATAACGGCGCACGGACACGCGCGCGAAAGCGGGATGCGCGTCACACGCGGGCGTGAGGAAGGGCAGCCGCAGGAGCGTCAGCGTCAGTGGTCCAAAGGAGACGCGGGACCGACAGCCCCACGACCGAGTGTTCCGCAGGCGGGGCGGACTCGCGATAGTCCGAACCCTCGTAGCGAACGACCGGCCGCCCCCTCCCCTCACCTGCCCGGCCGCAAGCACCGGCTCTGGCGGCAACGCGTTGAAGGGCGGGAGCAAGCCGCTTGCAGACGTCGCGGGGTTGGCGAGCGCAATTCGGGATCAGTCGCCGAGGCGCCGTTCAGTGGAAGCAGAGAATATTGGGATTTGTGCTTGCACTGGTTGTCGTATGGTCGCAAAGCCATCTTGTAACGCGCCGCAAGGCCGCAAACGACATCGACTTGTTTAAATTCGGAAAACGAAAGTCTCTCTATGCCTCTCCAGCTTTCCCTGCCCCGTGACCGAATTTCCGTGCTTCTGCTTGAAGGCATCAGCCAGAGCGCCGTGGACTATTTTTCGTCTTGCGGATACGCCAACCTCGTGCATCTGCCGAAAGCGCTTGATGACAGGGATCTCAAGAGCCATATCGCCGATGCGCACATCATCGGCATTCGTTCCCGAACGCAGCTGACAGAAGAGATTTTCGAATCTGCCAAGAAGCTGATTGCCGTCGGCTGTTTTTCCGTCGGCACGAACCAGGTCGATCTGGAAGCGGCACGCCGCCGCGGGATTCCGGTGTTTAACGCGCCTTATTCGAACACGCGCTCGGTGGCCGAACTTGTGATCGGCGAGATCATCATGCTGACGCGGCAGATCTTCCCACGCTCGGCGTCTGCACATCAGGGCGGATGGGAGAAATCTGCTGTCGGCAGCCGCGAAGTCCGCGGAAAAACCCTCGGCATCGTCGGCTACGGCAATATCGGCTCGCAGCTGAGTGCTCTTGCGGAAAGCATGGGCATGTTGGTGCGTTATTTCGATCTCTCCGATAGGCTGCGCCGCGGCAATTCGGAATCGATGGCTTCGCTTGGCGAGCTTCTCGAAATCTCGGATTATGTGACGATGCACGTTCCGGAAACGCCATCGACGCACAATATGATCACCGAAACCGAACTGCGCCGTATGAAGAAAGGCGCCATATTCATCAACAATTCCCGCGGGACAGTTGTCGATCTCGACGCGCTTGCGATAGTCTTGAGAGAGGGCCATCTGGCAGGTGCTGCGGTCGATGTTTTTCCCAAGGAGCCGGCATCGAACAGTGAGCGTTTCGAGACGCCGCTGCAGGGCTTGAGCAATGTCATTCTGACACCGCATATCGGCGGCTCGACAGAAGAGGCCCAGGAGCGCATCGGCGGAGAAGTCTCCAGAAAGCTGGTCGAATATTCCGACATCGGCTCAACGATGGGCGCCGTCAACTTTCCGCAGGTCCAGTTGCCTGAACGGCCGAACGGTACGCGGTTTATCCATGTTCATGAAAACCGCCCCGGCATGCTCATCCAGCTGAACGAGATCTTCGCGTCACGTGGGCTGAATATCGTCGCCGAATTCCTACAGACCCATGGCGACACGGGTTATGTGGTCATCGAAGTCGAGGATGTGTCCCTTGCTGCCGACGAAATCAGTCAGGCACTACGCGAGATCCCGGGAACGATCAGAACGCGTTTACTCTACTGACGCACCAAGCAATGGTACATCGCCATTGAGACCTCCAGAATGCAACACGCAACGTCCGCATTGCGCGGTGGGTTCAACTGATCGCTGCAACACACTCTGCAAACCTTTCCGCGGGCGTCGTTTTGGGCGCGTTTCGCCCGAATTCGATGGACAGCTTGTAGCTGATCACCTTTGCCGATCCTTCGTGGCGAGCAGGTCCGGACGCGCTGACCGCGGATGTCGTCCCAATTTTATCCGTCGAGGCGATGATTGGTAGATGCCTTGCTACGCGAAGCCCTATTTTCCAGCATTTGCGCCTCAGAAGGGCGCTGGCGCGCATTCGGCGCTTGGGATAACAAGAGCCCCTGTAGGGCCATCAATCGTGCTCCGCAGACTCGCATTTCATTCATAAAACACGCATGCAAATGGCCCTTTTCTCACCCATCCTTATCCGTAAACGCCATCAAATGGTCCGAAAAATCGATGGCTAAGCAGCGAAGGTCTATCCCCTTCCCCTCGCCAAAAACCGATTGGCTACGCTGCTTTTCGACCGACGAATCCTCGGAATAACCTAGGGATGGATCATCGGGTGCACCATCAGACCTTCCATTTCGGTTCGGCCATGCCCATTTCAATTTGAAACGGCATGGATATGCGTCTGATGGGCGATTTGCCGCTTCTCGCGGATGAGATTGAGGAAGGCGCGCTCATCCAGGTTTTCGGCATCAAGCCCGTCCCAGTCGAGCGCCGTCTGCATCAGCGCCATATCCATCAGGCGCGCGAGATCCGTGAGCTGCAATGATGAAGCACTGTCTCTTGCTGCTGAAATGAGGCGGAAGAGCCGCAGGAATCCCACTGGCTCATTGCTGTCAATCACATCAGGAATCGCGTCGGCCATCGCCTTAATTTGCCTCCAAGCTTGGCAAAGGTTCGAGATCGAGCAGGCCCGCCTGCATCGCTCCCGAAACGGAATATTGAATCGGATCTCGCCCGAGCCAAAACGCTAACACACCCCAAGAGTTGCGTAAATAACTCAATTTCCTGGATTTAAATCTAAAAATTTMTGCTATTTCCTTAACTTAATTGACCTCTCGAGACGAGATAGAACACCTCTACGGTAGTATTACAGGCTATTCTGTGATCAAAATCGGCGTTTGCGAGCGTTAAACTGCGACTTCTCAGCGCCGATAAGCTGCCATTCTTCAGCAATTGCCCGTAATCCCCGATCAAGTATATTGTTGCGCCTCCACTAATACGCGAGGCGGTCGTGAACAAACCCTTCCCTCCTCTTCCGTTCGGCAGCGAACGCGCCGATCTGGATAAATCCCCACTTGAGATCAGGGGCCTGCTTTCGCAGCCGATCTGGCGTGAGCTCAGAACCTTTCTGGCGGTCGCCAAAAGCCCCTCCTTTGCTCAGGCCGCGGAACTGCTCGGCACCAGTGCGCCGACCGTCAGCCGCGATGTGAAGCGACTCCAGGACCAGATCGGCTCGCAACTCGTTATCTCGACCTTTTCCGGCGTCACGCTCACGGAAACGGGCCGCAAGCTCGCCATCCAGGTTGCAGAGCTCGATTTCCAGCTGTTTGCCCTTTCCAACGACCTGAAGGATGAGATGGACGCCGTCACCGGGCGGGTCGCCGTCAGCGTGACCTCCGGCCTTGCCGTCGCCATCGTCGCTCCTGCGGTGCCCCGGCTGAACGACAGCTATCCGCGCCTCAATCTCGACATCCGGGAACAGGTGTCGCTCGTCAATTTCGAGAAGAACCAGGCCGACCTGATGATCTCGCTGTCTCCGATCTCAAGAGCGGATGTCGATTGCGTCGAGATCGGCACTCTTCATCTCATTCCGGTTGCCAGCCGTGACTATCTGAAGAAATCCGGCGTTCCGCAGCGGCAATTCGTTTCCCAGCATGTCTATGTGCAGTGCAACTACTATGCCTCAGAACGCGAAATCTGGGACGGCTGGCGCGGCCTTGTCGAAGCCGGCCACCAGACCCACAACTGCGAGAACTCGCTCGCCTACTACGCCCTCGTTCGTAACGGCGCCGGCGTCGGGCTGCTCGGCAACTATGTCCTGGCCGATCCCGAGCTGGTGCCGCTTGAGCTTGGGGTTCATGTCGCCCTGCCGATCTATCTGATTTCTGTTGCCAATCGCCGGCAATCGAGACCGGTTGCCGCCGTCTATGACTGGATCGTCGATATTTTCAGGACTAACCCGTCATTCGGTACGGGATTGACCTTCCCGTCGGGGCGGCACGAGCAAGAAGAAAGCCTCCGCAAGATGCTTGAAACTATCGCCCCTCCGCCGCCTTCACAATTTGGCTGAGTTCTTCCGAGATCGAAAGATAGGCATTCGCGACATCCTCGAGGAAGCCGGCGAGCTCGATCGGCTGGACCGTCGGATCATTGACGAGACGACGCACCATTTCGGTGTGCAGTCTCGTGCGGGTCAGGATTTCCTCCTGCAGCGCCGCCGTTACGGATCTGTCACCCTTATTCCTCAAACCTGCCATGATCATGCCGTCTCAAACGAACTCGGCGCGTCCCACTGACCTTCGATGCGCAACAGCAATGCACTGCTGCTTTCCATGGTAATCGGGTCAGACGAGGCGGGGATTGTGCCGACCACCGTCAGATAAGGCTCCGGATGGCCGGCGATCTCCACAGGAGGGCTGTCGACGATCTCCAGGTCGAACAAAATGGTCCACAAGCGCGCGAGGCGTTGCTCGGCCTGGGTCAGAACCTTCGTGTAGCCCTTGCGCGCCACGTGATCGAAAGTCATCTGAATGCAACGCTTAACCGTAAAAGGGTGTCGGTACTTTTCGCGGAAGCAGGTTCGTTCATACTTGGCAAAGTCGGCAAACCAGCGGATGCGAAGAGAACCAACCGGCTCTTCGCCATCATAAAAGACGAAATGCGTGGCCTGGTGATCATTGCCATCGAAGATGAAGGAGGGCGAGATACCGTGCTCATGGACAAAGCAGATGCTTCTGAGGATCATCGCATCCCGGACATGGTCCGGGGTCGTTGCCACTTGGCATCGAAGATTGGGATATTTGTTCACCATCGGTCGGCCTCGTTGTCTGTGCAACCCACTTCAACTCCAGAACGTCTGCGAAGCGAAGGACGAAGATTTCAGGGGGGATTTCAAAAATGACGGGCCTTGCCAATCCGATGGCAACCATCATCGCTCTCTGCGCCGAAGGCGCGCGCCGGTTTGGCGACGACCCACGGGCCATTACCAGCTTCGTTGAAAATGAAATCGCCCGTCTGTCGGAGACAGAACAGCGGCAGCTCAAAGAACAACTGACGTTATTGACCGATGGAGGTGGATCTCAAAAGCCGATCATGTAAAGACAACTCCCAACAGTTTGCATTTGCGGAAGTATTCTTAAGGATAGGCATGAAAGATCAGGAACTGAATTTGGCAATCGGCCAAAGACTACGCTCCGTGCGCGCCGCGCGCGGCGTCACCCAAAGCGAACTGGCCGCGCATATCGGCGTCGCGTTTCAGCAGATTCAGAAATACGAGAATGGCACAAACCGCCTCTCCGTCGCCGTCATGCTGCGGTTGTGCAGCTTCATGAAGGTGGATGCCAGCTGGTTCGTCAACGGCGTCGAAACTGCGGCGGGGGCTGGTGCCGAGGACGAGGCAGCCTATCTTGCCAAGAAAATCGGGCGCATCTCCGATGAGACGATCCGGCGCAACCTGACGATGCTGATCCACTCCCTGGCCGTCGCCGATGGAGCGAACTGACGCGTCAAACAGCCGAACCAACGGCGATCCGCCTGGCTTCGGCTCAGCGCTGACTGACCTGATAAGGCGAAAGTCAGTCGCGCAAAATGCGCAGCGGATTTGCGATAACGACATGCGGAAAACAAAGGCTTGAAGCGGGGCAAAGCGAACTTGAAAGATCGCGCCAGTATTTAGGCCTTCTGAGCGGCCTCGCAGGCAAGCTGCGAGGCCTAACGGTCATGGAGAACCTCAGGCAGCGTTCGGATAACGCGCGGCATACCAGGTCCTGAACAGGCGGTACTGGTTTTCGAGGTGGCGGCGCTGCGAACCGCTAAGCTTGTCGGTCTCGTTGAAATGCAGCGAGTATTCCTTCTCGCCGTTCAGCACCATCAGATACTTGTAGTGCAAAACGAGGTCCGGGCCTTCGTCATAGGTCGACAGAACCGTCAGCGCTTCTTCGAGTTCGCGTGCGGCGCCGCGGGCAGCCGCATCACCCTTGGCGGCCTTTTCGCAGAGCGAGACGAGATGCAGGACTTCCTTCGGCAGCGCATTGCCGATGCCGGTGATGGCACCGCCTGCACCGCAATTGACGAAACCATGATAGACACCGGTATCGACTCCAACCATCAGCGTCAGCGCATCATCGCCCGACGTGATGTTTTCGGCAGCGTAGGTCATATCGTTCTTGCCGCCGAATTCCTTGAAGCCGACGAGGTTGGCAAAGCGCGAACGCAGATCGAAGAACAGGTCAGCGCGGGTCGCAAAGCCATAATAGGGGCTGTTGTAGATGACAGCCGGGAGATCCCTTGCAGCTTCGAGGATCGCCGAGAAATGATCCCGCTGGGCCGAAGCCGACGRGCCGCGCGACAGGACGCGTGGGATGACCATCAGGCCCTTGGCGCCGACGGCAGCAGCATGGGCGGCATGGGCAACGGCCGACTTTGTGTTGACGGCGCCGGTACCGACGATGACGGGAACGCCCGCTTCGACGAGGCGCTTGACGCCTTCCTGGCGCTGCTCGTCCGTCAAAAGCGGCCAGTCGCCCATCGAACCGCAATAGACGACGGCGGACATGCCGAGGTCGATCAGCTCCTTGCCTTTACGGGCAAGCGCATCGAAGTCAGGGGTACGATCATCCTTGCACRGCGTCATGAGCGCCGGGATGCAGCCTTGGAATACGGAACCAGTCATCGCCAATCTCTCTTTATTTGGAAAAATCCCCGAACGGCGGGGTTGATGAGCCATTTACCACCCTGCCGACTTCTTGTCGACAAGAAAAATACAGGCGACGACTTTCCTTCGATGCCAAGCAAAGCACCGCTGCGATAGTGCGAGCCTGTATGAGGCTGCTAGAGCGCCAACCTGGCGTTCTGGCGAGAGTCGGCGGTAATGTAGGAGCGGATTTGGCCGACGATCTGATCAGCGTGGGCAGATGCCAGGCTATCAGCGAGTGCCACGTCACGATTGATGATCGCCTGGATCATCTCTTCATGCTCGCCGACATATTGCCGTGGCAGCACATCGTTGAAGGAAGAATAGTACAGCCTCAGAATGCGGCGGCCTTCATCGAGAAGGCGGGTGAAAAGTTCGACGTAATAGCGGTTCCGGCCGGCCTGGGCGATCGCGATATGAAAATCTCGGTTGGTCGAAATCATGCCGAGCACATCGCGGTTGGTGACGGCAACCTCGAAGGCTTTCTGCTGAACGCGGATGACGGCGATATCGCCTTCAGCATGATTGGCAGCCGCAAGCCGCGTCGTGACCCGATACATCAGCGTCAACGCATCGAAAAATTCGGGCAGACCGAGGAAATCGATGTTCGAGACAATCGTCGCCCGGTTGGTAAGCGTCGTGATCAGCCCTTCGGCGGCGAGCCGTACGAGCGCTTCGCGGATCGGCGTCCGCGACAACGCAAACCGATCGGACAATTGCTGCTCATCGATCGGGCTGCCCGGCGGCAGCTTCAGCTCGATGATCTCATTTCTAAGCGTCTCGTAGACCGTCGATACGCCAGAGCCGCGCCGATGCGTCTGCAGTTTTTCGCTCTCGTCCACGCGTCCATTGTCCTTCAAGCAGCCGAGTCTACATCTCGTTACTAGCGAATCCGCAAAAGGACTTCAAACTGAATATACTTTCTGTCGGCAGACGGAATTTTGAGTCTTGCTTCTTGCGGCGAGACAATCGCGGGGCCTACTCCTGCTTTCCCGGCTTGCCGACACGCAGAGCGTCACTCAATTCCATCCGGGCCGTGCCGATCAGCTGCTCCATCGCAAAGCGCGCCGCGTCGGGGCGGCGCATGCGGATGGCGTCGAGTACATCCTGATGCCGGGCGATCGCATAGTCGTGGCTCTGGCTTGCCCGGTTGGTCAGGCGGAAGCTTGCCAGCAACGCAGCCCGGATCGCTGTGGCGAACTGGCGGAAGACCCAGTTGCCGCTGGCATTGATGATGGCGGTGTGGAATTCGAGATCCGCCTGGCTCCAGGCCTCGTTGTCGCGGGCGTTGGCAGCCACCATGTCCTCGAAGGCTTCGGCGATCTGGGCGAGCTGTTTGGCAGTGGCGTTCGCCGCCGCCTGTGCGGCAGCTGCCGGCTCCAGCAGCTGGCGGGCATCGAGGAGCGAATCGTAGAAACCGCGGTCGTCGCTGAATTCGAGCGTCGCATCAAGAACCATCGGATCGAGATAATTCCAGTTCTCACGCGGCAGCACACTGGTGCCGGCGCGCGTGCGGGAGCGGATCATGCCGAGCGCCGACAGATATTGCATGGCCTCCCGAAGACTGGTGCGGCTGACACCATAGACTTCGGAAAGCTCCGCTTCGTTCGGAAGCAGCGAGCCTTCGGCAATGTCGCCGGATACGATCTGTCCGACGAGCTTCTTCAACAGCTCCTCGCGCACGGTGCGCCGCCCCTGTTCGGGCTTCGCCACCGCGCTTCCTGTTCGCAGAAGTCCCGATCGAGTGCTCATAACGTCTCCCGTTCCACTGGCCTTGCTGTCACCATGAGCAGCGCCATGCTTTCTCATCAATGGACAACCGCGGGCTCAGCGAGCTTCTCCCAAGAAAACTGATCGTCACGCGCGACTGCCGCGCCCGGCCGCCGACGAGCGCATATTGTCGAGCAGGACGGCGATCAGAAGAATAAGACCGCGCACCACATATTGATAGAAGGCCTGGATGTTGAGCAGGTTCATGACGTTTTCGGCAATGCCCATGATGAGCACGCCGACGATCACGCCGGTCATCGCAGCACGCCCGCCGGCAAGCGACACGCCGCCGAGCACGCAGGCCGAGATGACTGAGAGCTCCAGGCCGGTCGCCGCATTCGGCTGGCCAGACGTGATGCGCGAGGCAAGCAGAATGCCGGCGATGGCGCAGACGAGGCCCTGCAGCGCGAAGATCCAGATGCGCATGGTGACGACGTTGACGCCGGCAAGACGCGAGGCCTCCGGATTGCCGCCGATTGCCAGCGTATTCTTGCCGAAGACGGTGCGGTTCAGCACGAAGCCGAAGACGATGAAGAGCAGCAGCATGATCCAGATCGGCGTCGGCACCGTCAGAAAGCGCGACAGCGCCAGCTGATAGAAGGCCGGATCATTGATGCCGACGGCGCGGCCATCCGAGGCGATCAGCGCCAGGCCGCGGACGATCTGCATCGTCGCGAGCGTGGTGATCAGCGCGTTGATGCGGAAGCGGGCGATGACCACGCCGTTGACGGCGCCGACGAGGGCGCCGCAGACGAGAGCCGCGAGCAGGCCGAGGGGAATGGAGCCGGTCGAATTCGACACCATGACGGCGATCATGCCCGAGAAGGCAACGGTCGAGCCGACGGAAAGGTCGAAGTCGCGCGAGGCGAGGCAGAACATCATCGTGCAGGCGACGATGCCGATTGTCACCACGGACTGTAAGAGACCCAGCATGTTGCGTTCAGTCAGGAAGCTCGGCACGGTCAGCGAGACGATCACGAAGGCGATCGCGAAGATCACCACCAGACCCTGTTCGCCAAGAAGGATTTTTTTCAACGCGTTCATGAATGCTGTTCCTGAATTAGATTGTGCCGGCGGCGTTCTTGTCGGGCAGCGCCGCGGTCAGAATGCTGCGTTCGTCGAAATCGGCGCGCGCCACATCGGCAGCGACGCGTCCCTGGCACATGATCATGATGCGATCGGAAATGCCCATGACCTCGGGAAGCTCACTGGAGATGACGACGATCGCCATGCCGCCCGCCGCCAGCTCATAGAGGATTTCATAGATCTCCGACTTGGCGCCGACATCGATACCGCGCGTCGGCTCGTCGATGACCAGCACCTTGACGCCCTGCTCCGACAGCCAGCGGCCGAGAATGACCTTCTGCTGGTTGCCGCCGGAGAGATTGATGATGTCCTGCTTGCGCGAGGGCGTGCGCACCCTGAGCTTGGCGATGAACTGATCGGCGACGGCGGCTTCCTTCTTCGGGTTCAGCACGCCGAAGGGCGAGAAATGCCGGCGCGAGGAGATTGCGATATTCTCCTCGATCGACCGGCCCTGGATGATGCCGTCGAGCTTGCGGTCCTCGGGGCAGAGCACCATGCCGGCATTAATCGCCGCCTTCGGATTATTGGGAGAAACGGCAACGCCGTCGATCGCAACAGTGCCTCGATGGCGGTGGTCGGCGCCGTAGAGCAGCCGCGCCATCTCGCTTCGCCCGGCACCGATCAGGCCGAAGAAGCCGAGGATTTCGCCCCTGCGGACGGAGAAGCTGATTGGATTGCGCAGCCTGGACCCGGAGAGGGTCTTGACCTCAAGGCGCATGTCGCCGAGTGGCCGCTCGCGCCAGCCCCAGATATTGCTGATCTCGCGCCCGACCATTTCGGCGATGATCTGTTCGCGCGTCGTCTCGGCGACCTTGGGATGATGAGCGGCAAGTTTGCCGTCGCGCAACACCGTCAGGCTGTCGCAGAGACGGAAGATCTCGTCGAGGCGATGGGAGACGTAAAGAATGACCGTGCCTTTTGCCTTCAACCTGCCGATCAGCGAGAAGAGGATTTCGCTTTCGCGCGAGGACAAGGACGAGGTCGGCTCGTCGAGCGCGATGACCCGGGCGTCGAGCATGACGGCCTTGGCGATCTCCACCATCTGACGGGCGCCGATCGACAGCGCGGACACTTTTACCGAGGGATCGACGTCGATACCAATCTCGTCAAGCTTGGCGCGAACGGTCTCGATCAGCGTCTTGCCGTTGATGACGCCAGCCTTGCCGGGAAAGCGCCCGAGCCAGAGGTTTTCGGCAACGGTCAGTTCCGGAACGAGCTGCAGCTCCTGATGGATGACGATGACGCCGGCATGGAATGCATCGCGGACAGAGCTGTATTTCTGCTCGACGCCGTCGATGAGAATGCTGCCTTCATCGGCTGACTGATCGCCAGAGAGCACGCGGATCAGGGTGGATTTGCCGGCGCCGTTTTCTCCCATCAGCCCGTGCACGGCGCCCTTTTCGACGCCGAAGGAGACGTTCGACAGCGCCTGGACGCCCGGATAGCCCTTGGAAATGGTCTTGAATTCGAGGAAAGCCATCATCGCTCCGTCGAGAATGAACCCGGCGGCCTCAAATGCCGCCGGGATGAAGTCATCATGGGAGGATGATTATTCGATGCCGAGGTCCTTGCGAACCTTTTCATAGTCGCCGCGCAGCGCCAGCGAACCCGACGTCAGCGTCACCTTTGCCGGCTCCTTGCCGTTGGCGATCCAGTCATACATGTTGAGCGCGGTTTCATAACCGTGACGCTTTGGCGAGATGATGACGGTGCCGAAAAAGCCGGTCGCAGAAGGCTTCTTGAACTCGTTGATTGCCGATTCCGCACCGCCGATGCCCACGCCGATCATGTTGTCGGCGGGAATCCCGACCGATTCCGAGGCGCGCACGGCACCGAGCACGGCTTCGTCGTTGAGGCCAAAGGCAATCCAGTTTTTCACGTCGGCGTGCTTGTTGAGAACGGTCGTGGCGGCGTTGAGCGCTGCTTCCGTATCGGTCTTTGCCTGCGGTGCGTCATAGATGTTTTCGGCCGGGAAACCGGCAGCCTTCAGCACCGAGATCGCGCCTTCGACGCGGTCCACAGCAGTCGGCAGCTGGTCGTAGGAGACGCGGATCGCGCCGACAGTCTTCAGATCCCAGCCGCGCTTCTTGATTTCGTCGATAATTGCCTGGCCGACGCCCTCGCCGATCTTCGTGGCGGAAATACCCATGTGCGGCACGTCTTCCAGCGGCYTGCCTTCGGCGTCGACCAGACGGTCGTCGACCGTCATCAGCTTCAGCTGGTTGGCAGCGGCCTTGGCGACGATGCCGGGACCGAGCTTGACGTCAGGCGTGCAGATGATGAAGCCCTGAGCGCCCTGCGCCCCGAGATTATCGATCGCCGACTGGACCTTCTCGCCGTCTTCGGCGCCGATCTTGACGACGGTGAAACCCTTTTCCTTGGCGGCCTGGTCGGCGAACTTCCATTCGTCCTGGAACCACGGCTCTTCCGGCTGCTTGACGATGAAACCGATCTTGACATCCTCCGCCAAGACGGAGCCGGCAGCCAGAACGGCAAAGGCGCCAGCGAGGATGGCTGCTTTGAAGAAGCGCATAATCTCTCTCCCTAAAATCTCKATCTGCCGCTCACTCGGCAGCAGTCATTGAATAAAAAGAAACATCATACCAGTCAAGATTTGTGTATGATTATTTATGTGTTTCAGTGGGTGAAAAGTCTAGTGAATTCACGCCGGCGCGGATTAACGCGACGGAATCAGCGAAACCAGAACCCAGACGCCGCCGGGATTGGCAAAATAAATCCTATATATATTGACATTCAATCGACCGATAATAGGGTGCCGCCACAGTCCGGATCAGCTTCGATCCGTGGGAAGGTATTGCTTCATGGCCATCACCGATTTGCAGGACGGTGCACTTTTGGCCCATGTTTCTAGGCCATATCCCGATCACAAGAGAACGAGCATAAAGAGGAGCCAGACGATGCCAAACCGCCTTTCCGGAAAACGGGTCTTCATCACCGGGGCAGCGCAAGGGATCGGACAGGCGATCGCCGAAGCTTTTGCGGCCGAGGATGCCCGCCTCTTCCTCGTCGACCGCGATGAGAAGCTACTCGAAGAGACAGCCACTGCACTCGCATCGAAGGGCACGCAACTTGGCTATCAGGCGGCCGACATCACCAATGCACCGGTTATAAAGGCGGCCGTTGCAAAGGCGGAAGAGCAGATCGGCAGCATCAATGCTCTCGTCAACAATGCCGGCGTCAACGTTTTTGCCGAACCCTTGCAGACGACAGACGAAGACTGGCAGCGCTGCTTCGACATCAATCTCAAGGGCGCCTGGCACTGCTGCCGTTCGGTTCTGCCTCAGATGATTTCAGGAGGCGGCGGGGTGATCCTCAACATTGCCTCGACGCACGCCTTCACCATCATTCCCCACACCTTCCCCTACCCGCTCGCCAAACATGCGCTGCTCGGCATGACCAAGTCTCTCGGCATCGAATATGCGCCGCAAAACGTGCGGGTGAATGCGATTGCGCCCGGCTACGTCTCGACCCAGAAGGTCATCGATTACTGGAACAGCTTCCCCGATCCGGAAAAGGCCAAGGCCGAAACGATGAAGCTGCATCCGGGCGGGCGGATCGCCACGCCGCAGGAAATCGCCATGGCCGCGGTCTTCATGATCTCTGACGAGTGCACCTTCATGAATGCCACCTGCCTGACGATCGACGGTGGCTTGAGCGTCATGCAGCATCAATAACAGCGGGTCTTTTCTCCTCTCTCCAGGGCTTCAGAGTGCGGGCGCTCACAGCCATTGTCTAGTTTTTGCGCAGCAGCATTACTTGACACAATTTTGGGCGATCCATAGAGTTTTATCCATCTGGTAAAAAAGAGGGGAACTCATGAAAAATCAGATCACTATCTCCCGTCGTACGGTGCTCGCCTCCGGCATGGCACTCGGCGCGACCGCCTTTGCACCCAGGCTCTGGGCGCAGGAAAAACTGAAAGTTGCCGGCATTCATGCCTCGCCGGTGGAAAATGCCTGGAATTCCTGTCTGCACAAAGCGCTGCAGGATGCTGCTTCCGAAGGCGTGATCGACTATGTCTTCTCCGAAGGCGTCTCGGGCACCGACTATCCGCGCGCCATGCGCGAATATGCCGAGCAGGGCTCCGCTCTGATCGTCGGCGAAGCCTATGCCGTCGAGCGTGAAGCCCGACAGGTTGCCGCCGACTATCCGAAAACCGCTTTCATGCTGGGTTCGAGCGGCGAAGCATCAGGCGACAATTTCGGCGTCTTCGGCACCTGGAACCATGACGGCGCCTACCTCGCCGGCATGCTGGCCGGCAAGATGACGAAGTCAGGCATCGTCGGCTCGGTCGGCGCGCTGCCGATCCCTGAGGTCAATATGCTGATGAATGCCTTTGCGGCCGGCGTGAAGGAAGTCCGCCCGGATGCAAAGCATCTGGTCGCCTTCATCGGCACCTTCTTCGATCCGCCGAAGGCGCGCGAAGCGGGCCTCGCCCAGATCGATGCCGGCGCCGACATCCTGTTCGGCGAACGTATCGGCACGGCGGATGCCGCCAAGGAGCGCGGCATCAAGTCCGTTGGCTCGCTGATCGACTATACGCCGCGATATCCGGACACCGTCTTTGCCAACGCCATCTGGGGCTTCCGCCCGATCCTCAATGCCGCGATCGCCGATGTGAAGGCCGGCAAGCCGACCGGCAACAACTACACGCGCTTCGGCCTGATGAAGGAAGGCGGCAGCGATATCGTCTACGTCAAGGGCGTCGCACCCGCAGAAGCCGAAGCGGCGATGGAGGCCAAGCGCGCCGCCATCAAGTCCGGCGCCTTCGAAGTGCCCATCATGCCCGAGGAGCCGAAATAAGCCGGCAGCCGCATGAACGGGACTGATGCAAGCAAGGGCTCGATACCGGGCGGCGACGCGATAGTGCTCGCCGCCCGGATCAGGACCGGTGCACTTGGTTGTGCCGAGGCGATGAAGCAGGCGATTTCAGCCGCCAGGGCCAACGCGGCGCTTGGTGCCCTCTGTCATCTCGACGAAGCGCTGGGCATGGCGAATGCCACAGCGCTCGACCACGAATTCAACGACAATCCCGAGGCTTTTTCCATCCGGCGCTTTGCCGGCGTGCCGACGCTCGCCAAGGATCTCGGCGGCCCGTTCAAGGGGCTGGCCGTTCGTGCCGGCTCGCGGCTCTTCGACGGGACGCTCGACGCATCGGCTGATTCTGATCTGGCGGCGCGCTTCCGGCAGGCCGGTTTCAGCCTGTTCGGCCTCACCACCAGTCCGGAAGTGGGCCTCTCGCTTGCGAGCGAGCCGGCCCGGGGGCCGGTCTGCCGCAATCCGCTCGATCCCTCCCGCACGGCGGGCGGATCTTCCGGCGGTGCGGCTGCCACCGTCGCAGCCGGTATCGTCGCGATTGCCCATGCAACGGATGCCGGCGGCTCGATCCGCGTGCCGGCTGCCTGTTGCGGGCTCGTCGGCCTGAAAGCCAGCCGCGGCGCTATTCCCGGAGGGCCGGGCTTCGGCAATCATCTCGGCGGCATCGCCAGCGAGTTGGCCATCTGCCGTTCCGTACGGGATGCCGGTGCGATCTTCGACGTCCTGCGCGGAAAATCCGCCGGTCCCTATGCGGAACCGGCTCTCGACAAAAGCGAAAAGACCTGCCTGCGCATCGGCCTATTGACAGAGACCGGCAGCGATTTCCCGACCGACGCGTCACGGCAGGAAGCCATCGAAGCCGCAGCCCGCAGCCTCGAGGAAGACGGGCATGAGATCATCACCGTCGACTGGCAGCGGCTTGCGGCGAGCGTTACTGCCAGTGCCGCCATTTTTTCAGATATCATTTCGATCAATCTGGCATGGCTCGTCGAAAGCCTGCATCTCGACATTTCGAAGGCAGAGCCGCTGACGGCCGCCTTTGCGGCGCGTGGGAAAGCGCTTGCGCCAACCGCGCTCTGGCAGAGCCTCAGCGCCATGCCGCATGTCAGCCATGACCTCTGGCGGCTGTTTGACGGCATCGACTGCCTGCTCACACCGATGCTGGCGACAGCACCGCCGCCGATCGGCTTCTTTCCGACCGATCATTCGGACACGGCGTTGCATCTGAACCGCATGGGGCGCTTTGCGCCGCTCGCCTGCCTTGCCAATATATCCGGCTTTCCGGCGCTGACCCTGCCCTACGGACACGATGCAGACGGAATGCCGCTTCCCCTTCAACTACTGGCGCCAATGGGCGGGGAACCGATGTTGCTTGCGCTTGCCTCGCGGCTGGAAGCGGAGCAACGTTGGATCCATCCCCATGCCATTGCGGGACTTGCCCCATGATAACAGCTCCCGTGCTTCAGCTTGCCGGCATCAGTAAGCGCTTTGGCGCCATCCAGGCCAATGAGGATATTTCGCTAAGCCTCGCCAAGGGCGAAGTGCTGGCGCTGCTCGGCGAAAACGGCGCCGGCAAGACGACATTGATGAGCATCCTCTTCGGCCACTATGTGCCGGATACCGGAACGATCCAGATCGAGGGCACCGAACTGCCGGCCGGCCGGCCGCGAGCGGCGATCCGCGCCGGCATCGGCATGGTGCACCAGCATTTCTCCCTGGCGCCGAACCTGACGGTGCTCGAAAACGTCATGACGGGAACGGAAAAGCTATGGTCCTGGAAGTCTGAGAAAACCGCTGGCCGCGCCAAGCTTCTCTCCATCGCCACCCGCTTCGGCCTCGACGTCAATCCCGATGCCAGGCTCGGCGATCTCTCGGTCGGCGAACAGCAGCGCGTCGAGATCCTCAAGGCGCTTTATAACGACGCCCGTATCCTGATCCTCGACGAGCCGACGGCGGTGCTCACCAATATCGAGGCGGAACGCCTCTTCCGGACGCTTCGGGAAATGGCCCGGCAGGGACTGTCGCTGATCTTTATCTCGCACAAGCTGGACGAGGTGATCGGCGCAGCTGACCGCGTCGTCGTGCTGCGCGGCGGAAAGGTCGTCGCCGAACGGCTGACTGGCGAGACCAGCAAGTCCGAACTTGCCGAACTCATGGTCGGTAGGCGGGTGACACGCCCGGTGCGCGAAGCGTCAACGCCAGGTACCGTCGTCTTCGAAGCCGCCGGCGTCACTGTTTACGACGGCGGCCAGGAGCGGCTGACGGATATCAGCTTGCGGCTCCATGCCGGCGAAACGCTCGGCATTATCGGCGTCTCCGGCAATGGCCAGGCGACGCTCAGCCATCTCGTCAGCGGACTTGCCGGCTGGAGCAACGGCGAGATCCTGCTGTTCGGACAGCCGGTCGCCGAGATCGGCGTCGAAAGGCTCATTGCTGCCGGCATCGGCCGTATCCCCGAAGATCGCAACAAGGAAGGCGCGATCGGCGAACTCGCCGTCTGGGAAAATGCCGTGCTGGAGCGCATTGCCGCCCCGCGCTTTTCGCGTCACGGGCTGGTCGACCGCAAGGCCGGCATGGTCTTCGCCCAGGAGATCATCGCGGAATTCGATATCCGCGGCGGCGGACCGGCGACACGCACGCGACTGCTGTCGGGCGGCAACATGCAGAAGCTGATCCTTGGCCGCAACCTGCATGACAGGCCGAAGATCCTGATTGCGGCGCAGCCGACACGCGGGCTCGACGAGGGCGCCGTCGCCGCCATCCACGCGAGGATATTGCAGGCACGCAAGGAGGGTACCGCCGTGCTTCTGATTTCGGAGGATCTGGACGAGGTGATCGGCCTTGCCGATCGTATCCAGGCCATCGTCAAAGGGCGTCTGTCGCCGCCGATCGATGCCGAGACTGCCGATCCCAGAAAACTTGGCCTGATGATGTCAGGCGAATGGACGTCCGAGGCCCAGAATGCGTCTTGAACGCCGCGATCACCGCCCGCTCTATCTGGTCGTGGGGGCACCTGTTGCTGCCGTCATTGCAGCGCTTGCTATTGCCGGTATCCTGATCGCGCTTGCCGGCGCGCCCGTGTTCGAAGCCTATTGGCGCATCCTCACCGGCGCCTTCGGCACGCGGCTTTCGGCGACGGAGACGCTGACGCGGGCAACGCCGCTGATGCTGACCGGCCTTGCGGCAGCCGTTGCCTTCCGCGCCCGGCTCTGGAATATCGGTGCCGAGGGCCAGTTCTATCTCGGCGCCATTACGGTTGCCGCACTCGGCTCCAAACTTCTGGCGGGGCTGCCTGCTGCCCTTCTCATCCCCACCCTGCTGATAGCGGGCGCCATCGCCGGCATGGTGCTGATCCTCGTACCGCTCTGGCTCCGGCTGCGCTTTTCCGTCGATGAGGTGGTGACCAGCCTGCTTTTGAATTTCGTCGCCCTGCTCTTCGTTTCCATGCTGATCGACGGCGTGTTGAAGGATCCGCTCGCCTTCGGCTGGCCGCAATCCACGCCGGTCAGCGATCATGCGCTGCTGCCGAAGCTGGTAGCGCGCTCGCGTCTGCATGTCGGCTTCATCATCGCCATCGTCATCGCGCTTGCCATGCATCTCCTGCAGTCGCGCACGGTCTTCGGCCTGCGCTCGCGCGCAGCCGGCCTCAATCCAGCCGGCGCCGTCTTTGCCGGCGTGCCGCTCGGCATGACGCTGGTGAAAGTTGCCTGCCTTTCCGGTGGGCTCGCCGGTCTTGCCGGTGCAATCGAGGTGATGGGCGTAAAGGGCTATGTGACGACCGATCTGTCGCCCGGCTTCGGCTATTCCGGCATCATCGTTGCCATGCTCGCCAATTTGCATCCGATCGGCGTGATCTTCGCCGCCCTCTTCACCGCTACGATGTTCGTCGGCGCCGACGGAATGAGCCGGGCACTCGGCATACCGACCTATATCGCCGACGTGACGGTGGCCGTCTCGCTGCTCACCATGCTTATTGCCCTGTTCTTCACCCAATACAGGATCCGCAGATGATGGCTCTCATCGACATTGTCTCATCCGCGGGCCTCTGGGCCGCCGTGCTGCGCATCGCGACCCCGCTGATCTTCGGCACGCTCGGCGCGCTGCTCTGCGAAAGGGCGGGCGTGCTCAATCTCGGCATCGAAGGCATCATGACCTTCGGGGCAATGATCGGCTGGCTTGCGGTCTTCCACGGCGCCGATCTCTGGACCGGCCTTCTGGTTGCGGCGCTTGCCGGCGCGGTCTTCGGGCTGCTGCATGCGCTTTTGACCGTGACGCTCGGCTTGTCACAACATGTCACCGGCCTCGGCATCACGCTCTTTGCCTCCAGCCTCAGTTATTTCATCTTCCGCCTGGTCGTGCCGCTTGCCGGCACGCCACCGACGATCGTGCCCTTCCAGCCGCTCGACATCCCGCTTCTCTCCGGCCTGCCCTTCCTCGGCTCGGCCCTCTTTGCACAGACGGCGCCGACTTATCTGGCGATCTTCCTGGCGCTTGCGATGGGCTATCTGATCTTTCGAACCCCACTTGGCCTGACGATCCGCATGACCGGCGAAAATCCGCATGCGGCTGAGGCCCAGGGTATCGACCCGATCAGGATCCGCTATGGCGCGATCATTGCCGGAAGCGCGCTGATGGCCGTCGGCGGCGCCTTCCTGACGCTCGCAGCCTTCAACAGCTTCTTCCCGACCATGGTCCAGGGACGCGGCTGGATTTCCATCGCGCTCGTCGTCTTCGCCTCCTGGCGGCCGGGTCGGGCGCTCTTCGGCGCTCTGCTCTTTGCCTTCTTCGATGCCTTTCAGCTGAGACTGCAGACGGTGCTGGGAGGGGTCGTGCCCTATCAGCTTTTCCTGATGACGCCCTATCTCCTGTCGATTGCAGCCCTTGCCGTGATGGCGCGGCGTGCCCGCGTACCGCAGGCGCTCATGCAGCCCTATCGCCGCGGCGAGCGCTGATCGCCATGTCCAGAAACCTCAACAGACCGGTGCCGCCATGTTTGACCTGATCATCAAAAACGCAAATCTTCCCGACGGCCGCAGCGGCATCGATATCGCCATAGAAAAAGGCAGGATCGCCGACGTCGCTCCCAGGATCGAGGCCGAGGCCGGCGAGGAGATCGATGCGAGCGGCCGCCTTGTCAGCCCGCCTTTCGTCGATCCGCATTTTCATATGGATGCAACGCTCTCGCTTGGTCTGCCGCGCATGAACCGCTCCGGCACGCTGTTGGAAGGGATTGCGCTCTGGGGTGAACTGCGKCCGGTCCTGACGCGCGAAGCCCTGGTGGAGCGGGCGTTGCGCTATTGCGACCTCGCCGTTTCGCAGGGGCTTCTCGCCATCCGCAGCCATGTCGATACCAGCGATCCCAGACTGGTGACTGCTGAAGCACTGATCGAGGTGCGCGAGCGGGTCGCCCCCTATATCGACCTGCAGCTCGTCGCCTTTCCGCAGGATGGCTATTATCGTGCGCCTGAGGGCGTCGAGGCGTTGAACCGTGCGCTGGACATGGGCCTCGACATCGTCGGCGGCATTCCGCATTTCGAGCGCACCATGGCTGATGGTGCGGCCTCCGTCGCAGCTCTTTGCCGCATCGCTGCCGATCGTGGCCTGCCCGTCGACATGCATTGCGATGAAACCGACGATCCGCTGTCACGCCATATCGAGACGCTGGCAGCAGAGACGGTGCGGTTCGGCCTGCAGGGTCGCGTTGCCGGCTCGCACCTGACGTCCATGCATTCGATGGACAATTATTACGTCTCCAAGCTCATTCCGCTGATGGCGGAGGCGGAGATCAACGTCATTCCCAATCCGCTGATCAACATCATGCTGCAGGGCCGGCACGACACTTATCCGAAGCGGCGCGGCATGACGCGGGTGCGCGAACTGATGGAAGCCGGCCTCAACGTCTCCTTCGGCCATGACTGCGTGATGGACCCCTGGTACTCCATGGGCTCCGGCGACATGCTGGAGGTCGGCCATATGGCGATCCATGTGGCGCAGATGGCCGGCATCGACGACAAGAAGAAGATCTTCGACGCGCTGACGATCAACTCGGCCAAAACCATGGGCCTCGATGGCTACGGCCTTGAAAGGGGAAAGAACGCCGATCTCGTCATCCTGCAGGCGCGCGATCCGGTGGAAGCACTGCGGCTGAAGGCAAACCGGCTGACCGTCATCCGCCGCGGCAAGGTCATCGCGCGTTCGGCCCCGCGCATCAGCGAATTGCATCTCGACGGGCGCCCGGCAACGGTCGACGGGGCCGCCTATGCGCCTATCGTCCCCAGCGCATAAACCTCTTCTTGGGTGAGCGCGCTCAGCGCTCGCCCTTGACCTGGATCAGATAGGGTGGTGTCAGGCCTGAGGGCATGGCGGGCAAGTGCTGGAGGATCTTCAGGTTCGGATCGAGCGCCCTGCGCAGGTGATCGGCTAGTGCTGCGCAGGCCTTGTCGATATCGCCGGCGAGCAGCGCGTCATAGACGCGCATATGCTCAGCGATCATCGTCGAAATTTCCCCTTCGGTGCGGAAATTGGCGAAGGTCGAGTGGGTGGCGATCAGCACCCGCTGGCTGCGGCGCACGGCCGAAAGAAGCACGGTGTTGGGGCAAGGCGCGAGGGAGTCGAGATGCAGGTCAGCTTCGGCCCGCTCAAGCTTTTCCGGCGCCTGCGGGTAGGGGCCGAGAGACTTCAGCCTCTGCCGCCGCTCCTCAAGGGCTGCCTTATCCAATGTGGTGTAGGCCTGGCGCAGGGCTTCCGGCTCCAGCAGGCGGCGCATGTCGTAGTGGTAGCGGAAGACCTTGGCGCTGAGCGGGCCGGCATACCAGCGGTTATTGCTGTCCTGCTCGATGATGCCGCTGCGCTCCAGCTGCGTCAGCACCTCATGGGCGATGGTGCGGCTGACGTCGTAATGCTGGGCAAGTGCTGTCTCGTTCAACAGGAAACGGCCATAGGCAAGACAGACGGCAACGGCATGTTCGACTTCCGGATAGATCTGCTCCCGGCGGTTGATGACGGGCACGGTGACCGAGCGTGGCAGATCGAGACCCGCGGCAAAAAGGTCGCCGCGCTGCGGCTCGCCGCCCGGCACGATATAACCGCGCCCTTCGAAGGTCTGGATCAGGCCTTCCGACAGAAGCCGCGCCAGCGCGATACCGGCCGGGATACGGCTGACATTGAAGGCGCGGGCAATGCTTGCCTGCCCGAGAATGAGGCCGGGCTCCAGCGCGCCCCGCTCCAGATGGTCACGAAGAACCTGATAGATCGTCAGATAGATCGGCTCGGACCGCACAGCCGTGGCCGCGGTTTCAGCCTCCACCCCGCTTGCCATCGTCATGTCTGTTCCAAAGGCCGTCTGCCCATTTCCCGATGCGCCCGATCAGCTTGCGGGCGGTTTTTCCTGCGCGATCCATGATGAAGAAACCATGGATGGTTCCCTGCCATTCCTCGTAACAGACGTCATTTCCGGCGGCAATCAAGCGCTGTGCATAGGCGCGGCCCTCGTCGCGCAGCGGATCGTGGTCGGCGGTGATCAGCAGGGTTGGTGCCAGGCGCGAAAGATCACTGGCGAGTAGCGGCGAGACGCGAGGGTCGGAGGGTAGCATGCCGCCCGAAAGATAATGTTCCGCAAACCAGATCATCGTCGACTGTTGCAGGGAAAAGCCGTTCGCGAATTTCTGGCGGCTTCCAGTCACGCCGGAGAGATCGGTAGCCGGATAAATAAAAACCTGCCCGGCAAGCGGGATGGCGAGGTCGCGTGCCCGGATCGCCAGCGATGCGCAAAGGCTGGCGCCGGCGCTGTCGCCAGCAAGGATCACTTTGCCTGCATCGAGAGCAAGCGCTCCGCCATTTCCCTGAAGCCAGAGAAGTGCCGCCTCGGAGTCCTCGCAGGCCGCGGGAAACGGCGCTTCCGGCGCTTTGCGGTATTCGACAGACAGCACATTGGCATGGGCGGCATTGGCGAGCGAGCGAACCGGCCCGTCATGGGTCTCGATGCTGCCGACCATCCAGCCGCCACCATGGAAGAACAGGATGGTCCGCGCGGTGCCGGCCACGCGGTAGAGCCGCGCCTTCAGCCTGACATCACCGCTTGGAATCTCCAGATCCTCAATGCCAGAGACCGCATCCTTCGCGCCCCAATGAAGGGCAAGCCGGGTTTCGGAATCGGCGCGCGCCTGTTGCGGCGTGAGCGTTTCCATCGCCGGCCCGCCCAGCGCGTCCTGGTCCTCCAGCAGGGTCCTATATTCCGGCAGAAGCCTCGATCGGTCGGCACGCGACAGGTTCTCTTGCGGCTCCATCAACTCCTCCTCGCCGATTGCCTGGTGCGATGGAAAGGGAAAATGACAAAAAAGTCAATAATCGAATATTGCATGCGATATTCGATCGTGTTAGCGATTGATTACGGCAATGCTGGAAGAGGACCGGACTTGCCCAAACGGGAGGATGTCATGACAATTCGCAGTTTCATTGCTGCAGGCCTTGCATGCTCCGTGGCAGTCGCGCCGCTCAGCGCCTTCGCCTCGGACAACAAGATCGCCCTGGTTCCGGGCGGTCCGCACCCCTATTTCGCGCCCTGGGAACAGGCTGCCGCCGATGCCGCCAAGGATTTCGGCATCGCTGCAGTCGAATACAAAGTGCCTAGCGAATGGAAGCTGGAGGCGCAGACCGAGCTTCTGGAAAGCCTTGCGGCACAGGGCACCAATGGCTTCGGCGTATTTCCGGGTGACGCAGTCGGCGTCAACGCCATTTTGTCGGAAATGAAGACCAACGGCATTCCCTCGGTGGCACTTGGCGGCTGCACCCAGGATCCGACCGATGTCGGGCTTTGCCTGGCGACCGATGTTTCGCAGTCGGCCTATCTCGGTACCAAGGCGCTGATCGAAGCGATCGGCGGCAAGGGCACGATCGTTCATCTGGCAGGCCTGCTCGTCGATCCGAATACGACGCTGCGCGTCAAGGCGGTCGAAAAAGCAGTCGGCGAGACGAATGGCGCCGTCACCCTGTTGCAGACGGTCGGTGATACCGACAGCCAGGAACAGGGCGACCAGAAGATCAATGCCCTGCTTGCCGCGCAGAAGGACAAGATCAACGGCCTGATCGCCACTGGCTATATTTCCTCGGTGGTGGCTGCGACCGCACTCAAGAACCTTGGCGACAAGAAGATCAAGCTTGTCGGCATCGACGATGACAAGATCATCCTTGACGGCATCCGCGACGGTTTCGTCGCCGGCACCATGGCGCAAAACCCCTATGGCCAGGCCTATATCGGCGCCTATGTACTTGATCAGATGGCGGCAGGCTGCAGCGTCAAGGCGGACGCCCCGTGGATTGCGACACCGCAGACCGCGCATTTTGTCGATTCCGGCACGCTGCTGATCTCGGAAAAGAACGTCGCCAGCTACAAGGACGATCTGAAGGCGCTGACGAAGAAGCTGCAGGGAAGTTTCAAGGACATCTACCTCTCCTGCAAGTAAAGAAAGCGGCGCGGGTCGAATCCGCCCCGCGCCTAATTACTCCTGTTCCACGAGACCGGTCATCCCAGCGCATGGCACCCATCGACAATGATAGCCCCGTCCCCGATGCAGGCAGACACAGTCTGCTCGGATTGCTGACCAGGGGGCCGGCGCAGCTTGGCCTGTTGATCATCCTCCTGATCCTTTGGGCCGTCTTCACCAGCCTGGCGCCGGGCTTTCTGTCGCGCTTCAACTTGAATTCCATGGGACGCTCGGTCGCGATCGATGTCGTCGTCGGTTTCGCGCAGATGGTGGTGCTGGCGACCGGCGGCATGAACCTTTCCGTTGGCGCGATCGGCGTCTGCTCCGTCATGGCTGCGGGCTATCTGATGCAGACGGCAGGCCTGCCCATTCCGGTTGCGATCACCCTGACGCTCGCCTTCGGCGGCCTTCTCGGCGCGCTGAACGGGCTCGCAATCGTCAAGACCGGCGTCAACAGCTTCATCGTCACGCTCGCCAGCGCCAGCCTGTTTTCCGGCGGCATGCTGATCTTCACCAAGGGCGTGCCACTGAACGGTTTGCCGGCGAGTTTCGGCGCTTTCGGCCGCAGCGGCATCGGTCCGGTGCCGTCACTGGCGGTCGTAGCACTTTTGATCGGCGCCCTGCTCTACATCCTCTTCAAGCATACTGTGCTCGGCCGGCAAATCCTGGCCGTTGGCGCCAATGCGCGCACGGCGGAAATGTCGGGCATCCCCGTTGGACGGATTACCATCTTCGTACATGTGCTCTCGGGAATGCTTTCCGCGGCGGCAGCCTTGATGCTGACGTCACGACTGTCAGCGGCCATGCCCGGCGTTGCCGGCGACGACTGGCTGCTGCCTTCTTTCCTTGCCCCGGTCATCGGCGGCACCGCGCTTGCCGGCGGAATGGTGTCGGTGGTTGGTACGATCCTCGGGGCAATGCTGGTCGCAACCATCCGCAGCGGCCTGCTGGTGTTGCAGGTCGGGAATTTCTGGCTGCAGCTCTTCCTCGGCATCTTCCTGCTCTCGGCGATCCTCTTCGAGCGCTACCGGACGAAGCTCGCCATCCGCGAACAGACGAGGCGCGCATGAAGACGCTGATTTCCCTTGCCGCAAGGACACAATGGTCCGGCATCCTGGTCGGCGTCATTGCCGGCGGCATCGCGCTCGCCTTCGCCTCCCCCGCCTTCATGACGGAATTCAACTGGTTCGTCATGCTGCGCAGCATCTGCGTATCGCTGCTCGTCGCCTTCAGCCAGATGGTCATGCTGGGCGTCGGCCAGATGAACCTTTCCGTCGGGGCGCTCGGCGGGCTCGTCGCTGTCGTGACCGGTGGGCTGATGGATGTCTGGGGTCTGCCGGCCATCGTTGCGATCATTATCGGCGTCGCCTTCGGCGGCCTTGCCGGTTTTATCAATGGCTGGCTGACGGTGCGAACCGGCATCAATGGCTTCATCGTCACACTCGCGACCGGCTCGGCCTTTGCCGGCATCAATCTCGGCATCACCAAGGCCATCCCCTTCTACAATCTCTCGCCGGCCTTCGTCGCCTTCGGCAATGGACGCCTCGGTCCCTTCCCGCTGCTGCTCATTGTGCCGCTGGTGGTGACCGTGCTGCTCGTCATCTTCTTTGCCCGCACGGTCGAGGGACGCTACATGCTGGCGGTCGGCGGCAATGCCCATGCGGCGGAACTCTCGGGCATTTCCGTTGCCCGCGCCACGATCATGGCGCATGTGCTTTCCGGCCTGCTGGCCGCAGCCGCCGGCGTGCTCGCCGTTGCCCAGCTCGGTTCGGCGCAGCCGACGATCGGGGCGGACTGGGTGGTCATTTCCTTCGCGGCGCCGATCATCGGCGGTGCAAGCTTGGCCGGCGGCTCGATCTCCATTGTCGGCACCCTCATCGCCGTGCTGCTGGTGGGGCTGATCCAGAATGCCATGGTGCTGCTGGCGGTCGATCCCTACTGGGTCACCTTCCTGCTCGGCGCGCTGATCCTCGCCGCCGTCTGGATCAACCGCTACCGCGCAGTCC
>NZ_JBFUBG010000036.1:0-55023 GCF_056405875.1 Rhizobium sp. P1_E6
TCGCACCTCTCGCACCTCTTTGGTACCGGTCGTCCAGAGATAATAGAAAGCCGAGCGGCGCCAGGTATCGAGGCCCTGCCCTTCGCTCGAAGGGCCATATTCGAATTCGCCCTCGAACGCCTCTGAATTGTCCCAGCGAAAAGCCCGGCCTTCATGGACCGGATGAAGCGTATCCATCAGCGCCATCGCACGATCGAGCCGCATGCCAGCCTTGCGGCAGGCCCCGCAAAAGCCAGCCAGCAACTCTGCTTCAGACACGCCATTCAGGCCCTGTTCGGTCACCCAGGCTGCAATTGTGCCTACGTCGCTATGATCCATGCGCGCTCCTCGCTTCCCGCAAGCTGTAGCGTGAATCTGCCGCGGATGGAAAGACAATCAACCCGGATGGATTCCCGAACAAATCATTGCACAGCCGGCATATTGTAGGGCGTGACGATTTCGACGGCCGAAAAAGAAGCCGGTGCCGTCCGATTGGCGGGAAGCGCCCGCGTCATGATCGCACGGAAGGCCGAGCGCGCATCGGTCCTGAGATCATGATGCAGCACGAAATCGATCCGCCGTTCGGCGAGCAGGATGCGATTGTCGGCATCGAGGTCGTGAGCCACGAAAGCCGAGATCGGTCGGCCCGCAGCCTCGAAGGCAGCAAGCACCGCGCAATTGCCGCCACCGACCGAATAGACGGCGTTGATGACAGGATCGTCCACAAGAGCTGCCGCAACGAGCGTACCTGTCGCGGCATCGGTGCCGTGCCCTTCGCTGATTTCGATAATGCCGATCGAAGGATAATGCGCACGGATCACCCGGCGAAAACCGATTTCCCGCTCTTCCTCGCCCCTGAAACGGCCACTTGACAACGTCACCAGCACTTTGCCCCCTGCAGCCCCGAGCAGCCGGCCGATGAGATAGGCAGCGGTCTCGCCCGCTGCCCGATTGTCGGTGCCGGCATAGGCAGAGCGCCCCGAATTCGGCAGGTCAGTGACGAGCGTGACGACCGGAATGCCCGCTGCCTCCAGCCGTGCGACGGCAGCGACAACTTCAGGCACATCAGGCGCCTTCAGAACGATACCATGCGTGCCGCGCAGCCGGATACGGTCGAGAAGCTGCACAAGCTCGGCTGCCCGCATCACCTCGGCGAAATGGAAGCGGCAGCGGAAGACGGTCGGCAGGAAAGTCGCAACCTCTGCTTCGAACGCAGCCCGAACCGCATCGCTGAACCGCTCCGGCGTCTCCATGACGATATCGATCGCAAGCTTCCGGCCGGCGACATCGGCGCCTGCCTGCTTTTCGAGTTCGGCCATCGCTGCCCTCACCCGCGTCTCCGTCTGCCGCCGCACACCGGGCCTATCGTTCAGCACCCTATCGACGGTCGCCGTGCTGAGACCTGCCTGGAAAGCGATATCCTTGACGAGAAAGGGATGGGCCATATCAGCTGTTCTGATGGATTTTTGATGGTTTCCTGATCTATATCAGGCTCCCAGCCGGCGTATAGTCCCTTCATCGGAAATGGAGGAGCACCCGATGAAATCAGACAACCAGCAGAAGCTGCGCGCCGATCGCGTCTGGCTGACAGAGGACGCCTGCGATCTCACCGATTTCCGCGCCCTTGCCGAGAAGACCACCTTGCTTGCCGACTATCCGACGGCCTCCGCCGTCGAGAAGAACGTATTGATCTACGACAGCCGCAAGGTCGTCGAGGCGGCTTCGACGCCGGAAGGCCGCCGCGCTGTTCTCGCCGAAATCAGCGAAGCTTTCGGCATCGGCCCCGGCGTCGTGGTCTTCAAGCGCGCCTATGAAGATACCGGCATCATCGACCGGGCGAGCGTGATCTTCGACGAAATCATCGAGGAGCAGCACCGCACCTCGACCGGCGGCGGCGACCATTTTGCCAAGCCTGGCGCCAACGACCGCATCTGGAACTCGCTCGAAAAGCACTGCCTTGCCGATCCCGAGAACTTCGCCTGCTACTACGGCAATGCCATCGTGGCGCTGGCAAGCGAGGCGTGGCTCGGCCCGCATTATCAGATGACGGCGCAGGTCAATCGCGTGAACCCTGGCGGCGCCGCGCAATCAGCCCACCGTGATTATCACCTCGGTTTCCAGTCTTCCAAGGTGATCGAGCAGTTCCCCGCGCATGTCCATCGCCTCTCGCCGGTGCTGACCCTGCAGGGCGCGGTCGCCCATTGCGACATGCCGCTCGAAAGCGGCCCGACGCTTTTCCTGCCGCACAGCCAGACCTATGAGCCGGGCTACCTCGCCCTCAAGCGCCAGGAATTCAAGGACTATTTCGACCAGCACCATATCCAGCTGCCGCTGGAAAAGGGTGACGTCGTCTTCTTCAATCCCGCCCTCTTCCACGCCGCCGGCACAAACCGCTCGAAAGACATCAAGCGCGTGGCGAACCTGCTGCAGGTTTCCTCGGCATTCGGTCGGGCAATGGAGACCGTCAACCGCGAACGCATGAGCGCCGGACTTTTTCCGGCCCTCAAGGCACTGAAGGGCAAGCTCTCTGCCGGCGAGATCGCCAATGCCGTCGCCTCCTGCGCGGAAGGTTATTCCTTTCCAACCAATCTCGACCGCGATCCACCGGTCGGCGGCCTCGCGCCGAAGACCCAGGCGCAACTGATGCATGAGGCGTTGGCCGAGAACTGGAGTGACGAGGCATTCACATCGGCACTTGCCGAACAGGCGGCGAAGAAGCTGAGCTGACGCTTGGCCTTCCACTATAATCATCTCAAAGCCCCTCGCCGCCGGCGAGGGGCCATTCGCATGTCATCAGGAGGAAAAGACATATGAGCACTGATCACACCCGCCTCGACGGCAAGATTGCCATCGTCACCGGCGGCACACAGGGCCTTGGCGCCACTATCGCCCGCCTCTTTGCCGAACGTGGCGCAAGAGGCATCGTCATCTGCGGCCGCAACGAAACCAAGGGCAAGGCGAAGGCCGAAGAGATTTCGTCAAAGACCGGCACCAAGGTCGTCTACGTCAGGGCCGATCTCGGCAAGGTCGAGGATGCGCAGAATGTCGTCCAAGTCTGCGACCAGACGTTCGGCCACGTCGATGCACTGGTCAATGCAGCCGCCATCACCGACCGCGGCACGATCCTCGATACCAGCCCTGAACTCTTCGATGCGATGTTTGCCGTCAATGTCCGCGCACCCTTCTTCCTGATGCAGGAGGCGGTGAAGGTCATGCGCCGCGAAAAGATCGAGGGCACCATCGTCAATATCGGCTCCATGTCCGCCAAGGCCGGTCAGCCCTTCATCGCCGCCTATTGCGCCTCGAAGGGTGCGCTGGAAACGCTGACCAAGAACACCGCCTATGCGCTGTTGCGCAACCGCATCCGTGTCAACGGATTGAACATCGGCTGGATGGCCTCAGAGGGCGAGGACCGCATCCAGAAGGAATTTCACAAGGCCTCGGATGACTGGCTCGCCGAGGCCGCCGCCAGCCAGCCCTTCGGCCGCCTGGTCGATCCGGAAGAGGTGGCCCGCGCCTGCGCCTATCTCTCCTCTGCGGAATCCGGCCTCATGACCGGCTCCGTCATCTGCTTCGATCAGTCGATCTGGGGCGCCTATGACGGTTCGCCGCATCCCGTTGCTGCGCTTTAAACCTCATGAGCAATTCCAGCAAAACTGTGCAGCGGTTTTGCGTTCGGAATTGCGTAGAAACTAAGAAACGGGAATGTCCGCAGCCCGGCGCTTTCTGCAGCCGGGCTCTGGAACGTTCAGCCGTTTGCCGCTACGAAGGTGGAATATCGATCTGGGAGGAATCGGGCATGGCCGGAAACGAGCTTTATGATAACAGAGATGAGCGTTTCGGCGCGTTGATCGCCGGCAGCGCGGTACTGGAAGAGCTTTACACAGGCTGCCGCTGGGCCGAGGGTCCCGTCTGGTTTTCCGATCTGAATTGCCTGATCTGGAGTGATATTCCGAACGAACGCCTGATGCGCTGGGTACCGGATGGAACGGTATCCGTCTTCCGCTCGCCTTCGAACTACGTCAACGGCAACACCCGCGACCGGCAGGGCCGCCTGGTTTCCTGCGAGCACGGCGGCCGTCGTGTCACCCGCACCGAGCCGGACGGCCGCATCACGGTTCTCGCCGACAGCTATGAGGGCAAGCGGCTGAACTCCCCGAACGACGTCGTCGTGAAGTCCGACGGTTCGATCTGGTTCACCGATCCGAGCTACGGCATCATGTCTGACTATGAGGGCCACAAGTCTCCGGAAGAACAGGAGACGCGGAATGTCTACCGCATCGACGCCGCGACCGGCGAGATCGAAGCCGTCGTTACCGACTTCATCCAGCCGAACGGCCTTGCCTTCTCCCCGGATGAGCGCCAACTTTTCATCGCCGATTCCGGCTCCTCCAATCACGAAGTCCCGCGCCATATCCGCGTCTTCGATGTCGTGGACAGCCGCAAGCTGACGAATAGCCGCTATTTCTGCTCGATCGACAGCGGCGTGCCGGATGGCCTTCGTTTCGATGTCTCGGGAAATCTCTGGACGAGCGCGGCTGATGGCGTGCACTGCTTTGCCCCTGATGGGACGCTGATCGGCAAGATCAAGGTGCCGCAGACCGTCTCCAACATCACCTTCGGCGGTCCGAAGAAGAACCGGCTCTTCATCACTGCCACGCGCTCGGTCTATTCGATCTATACGACGACGAACGGCGCGCAGTATCCGTAAAATCCGGCGGACTATTCCTTCCGGACTGCAGCCCGCAAGCCTTGCTGGAAAACCTGCTTCATCTCGGCAAAACCTTCAAAGCCGAGATGATGCGCGAAGCGGATAACGCTGGTCTGCGAGACGTTGCAACGCTCGGCTATCTTCTGACTGCTTTCGAAGGCGAAAACATCAGGTCGCTCGGCGGCCAGCCTCGCCAGCGTATCCAGCCGCCGCGGCAGATCGCGATGGATGGACACCCAGAATGCCTTGCTGAGAAAGGCATCACTGTCAGCCTTCATCGAAACAGTCTGCATTTGTCCCTCCATGCGTTACCGCCCGCGGAGGCCAAAGGCGTCATGACCTCAGCCCCGCGGGCGGAACTGCTTAAGCTTTCACTTTGTCCGGCCGGCCGTGCAACGGCTCCTTGCGATGCCAATTTTCGAGAATGCGGCCATCCGTGTGCTTCTGCTGCGCCCAGCGGATGCCGTTCGAGATGACCTTGTGTACGATCTTGTCATGATAGATCGGATAGGTCTCATGGCCGGGGCTGAAGAAGAAGATACGCCCGCGGCCGCGCTGGAAGGTGCAGCCGCTGCGGAACACTTCGCCGCCGGAATACCAGGAGATGAAGACCAGCTCGTCCGGCTGCGGGATATCGAAGGGCTCGCCATACATTTCCGAGGCGTTGACCTCGAAATAGGGCGGCAGGCCCTCGGCGATCGGATGCGAGGGATTGACCACCCAGACACGCTCCAGATCACCCTCAGGCGTCTCGCGCCAGGAGAGGTTTGCATTGGTGCCCATCAGCCGGCGGAAGAGCTTGGAGTGATGGCCGGAATGCAGGACCAGCAGGCCCATGCCCTTCAGCACCCGCTGCTGCACACGGTCGATCAGCCCGTCGCTGACTTCCTCATGCGCCATGTGCCCCCACCAGAGCAATACGTCGGTATCGTCGAGCACGGAGTCCGGTAGCCCCTCGTCCGGATCGTCGAGCGTACCACGGCGGATCTCGAAATCGGGATGGGCGATACCGGCAGCGATCGCACCGTCTATACGGTCAGGGTAAATGTCCTGAACCTCTTTGTGGACCTGCTCGTGGCGTCCTTCGTTCCAGATAGTGACCTTGATTGTCATGCGAGTCCTCGATGTTTCAAGCTTGGGCCGACCGGACGACCCGGCCGGCAGAATCGAACAGATGGCAGGCGGCGCGCTCCGCCGTCAGCGAAACGCGGTCACCGGGGCGGATGGTCATATCGCCCTCGGTGCGCACGACGATCGGCTGCTGCTGCGAACCGACCGTCAGATAGGTCTCGACGCCGAGCCGCTCGACGATGACGACCTCGGCCGAAAAATCGCCCTGCCCCTGTGGCGCGAGCTTCAGATGTTCCGGTCGGATGCCGAGCTTCGCTTCGCCCTGCGGCACGACGCCATTGGCGTCTGAAAGATCGATGGCAAGGCCGAGCGGGCTTTCCAGATGCACCTTGCCGGCATCCCGGCGCGTCGCCGTCATCGGCAGCACGTTCATCTTCGGCGAACCGATGAAGGTCGCGACGAACTCGTTTTCGGGCTGATGATAGAGCTCCATTGGCCCGCCCTGCTGGGCGACGACACCCTTGTTGAGAACGACGATGCGGTCAGCCATCGTCATCGCCTCGACCTGGTCGTGCGTGACATAGACGACGGTCGCCTTCAGCTCGCGATGCAAGCGCTGCAGCTCGGCGCGCATCTGTACGCGCAGTGCCGAGTCGAGGTTCGACAGCGGCTCATCGAACAGGATCAGTGACGGCTTCTTGATGATGGCGCGGCCGATCGCCACGCGCTGGCGCTGGCCGCCGGAAAGCGCTCCCGGCTTGCGACCGAGGTAGTCCGTCAGCTGCAGGATCTCGGCGACGCCTTCCACCTGCTTCTTGATTTCGGCTTCCGGCACCTTCTTCAGGCTCAGCGAGAAACCGATATTTTCCCCGACCGTCATATGCGGATAGAGCGCATAGGACTGGAACACCATGGCGATACCGCGCTTATCCGGCGGCACGTCGTTGATGCGCTGGCCGTTTAGCACCAGATCGCCCTCGTCGATACCTTCGAGGCCGGCGATCATGCGCAGCAGCGTGGACTTGCCGCAGCCGGACGGGCCGACGAACACGGCGAATTCGCCGTCTTCCACCGTGATATCAACGCCCTTGATGACTTCGAGCGCGCCGTAGAATTTGCGAACGTTTCTGAGATTGATCATTCGTTTCTCTTTCTTGATCTCAGCCCTTCACACCGCCCGAGAAAGTCTGGACGAGGAAGCGCCGCGCAAAGCCGAAGGCGACGACGGCCGGCAGCAGGTAAATGAAGGCGAGAGCCGTCAGCAGGCCGTAGTCGATCTCGTTGATGCGCAGAAAGGCGCGGAAGAGACCGAGCGGCAGCGTCTGCAACTCCGGCGACGAGAGGAAGATCAGCGGCAGCAGGAAATCGCCCCAGGCCGACATGAAGGCGAAGAGCCCGGCAGCGGCCAACCCCGGCATGGCAAGCGGGATCAGCACACGGCGAATGAGCTGCATCATCGTCGCGCCGTCCATGACCGCCGCCTCTTCATAGTCGCGCGGCAAGCCGTCGAAGAAGGTCTTCATGATCCAGAGCCCCAGCGGCAGCTGCATGGTGGCAAGCACCAGCATGATGCCGAGATAGCCATCGATGAACCCGGTCCAGCGCATGATGTCGCGCGCATAGCTGCCGAAGACCGGCCGCAGGATCGCAGCTTCCGCATTGTTCAGCGTCAGCAGGAACTTGTAGAGTGGCACGACGAGTGCGGTCGGCGGCAGCACGCGGATGAGCAGGATCGCATAGAGGAACGGCAGCTTCCACCAGGCTCGCGTGCGTGACAGGGCATAGCCGCCGAGTCCTGCCAGAACCATGACGATAAGCGTCGCGCCGCCGACCACAAAGAGCGAGTTGAACAGCCACTTCGCCCCGTCTTCTTTGGTGAAGACGCGCACGTAATTTGCGAAGGTCCATTGTTCCGGCCAGCGCAGGAAAAGCTGCGCGTTGCCATCGAAGGAGGCGAGCAACACCCAGAAGAAGGGCACGGCGCAGAAGATCGAGATGATCGTCAGTGTTGCGTAGGCAAGCAGGTCGGAGCGGGTCTTGTTGGCCCCTTCACTCGGGGAAATAACGGCCATGTCAGACCTCCACCTTCATGGCTCGAACATAGCCGATACCGAGGATCAGCGAGATGAGGAGCGCGACGACCGCGACCGCAGCGCCGTAACCGAGCTGGAAGGCCGTAAACGACTGGTTATAGATATAGATGCTGACGACCTCCGTTGCCCCGCCCGGCCCACCGCGCGTCAGCGCATAGACAAGGCCGAAGACGGCAATGGTGGAGACGGCCGAGATCAGCATGTAGAGCAGGATCGTCGGCATCATCAGCGGCAGGGTGATGCGGCGGAACATCTGCGAGGGCGTTGCGCCATCCATGCGTGCCGCCTCGTAAATCTCCGAGGGAATGGTGCTGAGGCCCGCCGTCAGCAGGATCATCGCCGTGGCGATGCCGCGCCAGGTATTGACGATGATGATCATCGACAGCGGGAAAGCATTCAGCCAGTCGGCGGGATCGATGCCGAAGAAGGCGACGATGCGCGACAGCGTGGCATGTTCGCCGCCGGCCAGCATCGAGATCCACATAAAGCCGGCAACGACCTCAGGTGCTGCGTTCGGCAACAGAATGATCGCGGAAAAGAYCTGCCGGAAGCGGATTGACCGACGCAGCGCCATGGCCGAGATCAGCCCGAGCACGAACTGCCCGATGACGGCCGAACCCATCACGAACACGAAGGTGACGAACAGCGAATTCCAGAACTTCGCATCGTTGAAAAGGCGCACGTAGTTGCGGATGCCGACGAAACGCGGCCGCAGCGCCGCAGCACCCGTCAGCGCCTCATTGGTGAAGCTCAGATAGACGGAATAGAGCGCGGGATAGATCACAAAGGCCAGAAGCAGGATCAGCGATGGCAGCAGAACCAGCAGGAGTTGGCGCTCGGTTCGCTTTTCATGAGAGTTTCGGGCCATTGAAGCTCACAACCTTATCGAATGAAATCGGGAAGACGCGGCAATCGTGCCGCGTCCCCGTCTTGGCGGGAGGAAGATATCAGTGACTTACTTGACCATGTCGTCGCCGAGCGTTTCCTTGACGTAATCGACAAGGATCTTCTGGGCGCCGGCAGCATCGGTTTCCTTGCGCAGCAGGGCTTCGGTGGCGCGCGCCACACCTTCGGCAACCGTGCCGAAACCGGAAGCCTGCTTCAGGAAGACAGCGTTTCCAGCAGCAGCATGGATCGGAACGAGTTCCGTCAGTTTCTGGAATTCCGGATCCTTGGCGGCATCCTTGCTGGCCGGAATGTTGCCGATGCGGGCAGCATAGGAGACCTGCGTTTCGACCGAGCCGATTTCCATCAGCGCTTTCTTGGCAAGTTCCACATTGGCGGACTTGGAGCTGACGGCCCACGGAGCAGCAAGGTTGGCAAGCACATACTGGCCGCCGCTCTGGCCCGGAACGGTCCAGGTGCCGACAATCTTGGTCACGTCAGGGATCGGGTTCTTGCTCTCACGGCCCCAGTCGAAGATGTAGCACCAGGAGCCGCAGGTGGTGGCGGCGAGCTTTCCGGCCGGGAACATTTCATACTTCGGCACGACCCAGGGCTCCGGCCCGAGCAGCGGCTGTACCGGCATCAGATCCTTGTCGATGAGCGTCTTGTAGACGTCGAACACATCCTTCACGCCTTCGCCGTTCAAGTCGAGCTTACCGTCGGCACCGACGAGCTGCGGCGTCTTGGAACCGACGATCAGGTGCTGGAAGCCTTCGTCGAACGCGCCGCTGCCCCAGGAAACGCCTGCCGGGAAGAGCAGGCCGTAAGAGCCGGTCTTCTGCTTGACCTCGGCTGCGCGATCGAGCAGCTCCTGCCAGGTCTTCGGCTGTTCCGTGGAAATGCCGGCCTTTTCGAGAACGTCCTTGCGGTAATAGATTTCCTGAATGCCGAGCATGAACGGCATCACATAGGTTTCTCCGTCAGGGCTGACGGCGAGCTGCTTGGCAACATCATAGAGGTTGGCGTAGCCGTCCCAGGCCTTGAATTCGGTGGTGACAGGCGCGAGATAGCCGGCTTCCACCATGTCGGCGACGGCAGCCGTCGTCGGAATGGAGAAGAGATCGGGTGCATTGCCGGCACCCAGTTCGGTCAGAAGCTTTGTAAGATAATCTTTGTCGGGTGCCGGATATTCAATGACCTCGACAGTCACGCCATATTTTTTCTCGATCCGCTCGACAGTCGACTTCATGGCGTCGATGCCGGCCTGACCGTGATTGGCGATACGGATTGTTTCAGCATGGGCCAGCGTCGAAACAGCGCTGAGCAGGATGGCGCACAAACCACCAATAACCGTCTTCTTCAACGGAAGTCCTCCCTTTTTAGAGTTACGGCGCCCTCCAGCACCGGCGACGAAAATGTACACGCATTCTGAATACTGACAAGACGATTTTTAAATCGTTTTCTGGCATCAAATTATCATATTGATTTTACTGTATTATTTATGCCTTGCCTTCGATCTATCGTTTGTGTAATCGTTTGCACAACGATATCAGGGAGGATTTCGATGTCTCAGAAATTACGCCTCGGCGTCATTGGCGCCGGCTTGAAAGCGGCTGAATATGCAGAGAGCTGGGCAAAGATGCCGGAAATTGAATTCGCAGCGCTTGCCGACACCAGCGAAACCTCCCGCAAACGCCTGACTGACGTCTGCACCGCGGCCGGTGCGCCGGAGCCGAAGGGCTTCGCCAATTACCGGGATCTGCTCACAAAATGCCGCAACGAACTCGACATCATCTATGTCTCGACCCCGCACGCTTCCCATGCCGAACAGGCGACCGCCGTCGCCGAAGCCGGCCTCGATCTCTTCCTGGAAAAGCCGATGGTGACCACGGTCGCCGAGGCCGAGACGCTGATCGCGGCACAGAAGAAGAGCGGCGTAACCATTGTCACCGCCTTCCAGGGCGGCCTGTCTCCGTTGGTACTCGACACCCGCAAACGCGCGCTGTCAGGCGAATTCGGCGAACTGATCGCCATTTCCGGCATGATCTGGGAAAGCTGGTCTTCGAACTATGACGGGCACTGGAAGCAGCAGCCGGAAATCTCCGGCGGCGGTTTCATGTTCGATACCGGCGCGCACATGATGAACACCGTCTGCCTGCTCGCCAATTCCGATTTCGACAGCGTCTCCGCCTATATGAACAACCACGGCAAGAAGGTGGATATCGCCACCGCCGTCTCCGCCCGTCTGAAGAACGGCGCGCTGGCGACCCTGACGGCCGCCGGTGAAGGCCCTCCCGGCTGCGCCTCCTACATCACCTTCTTCTATTCGAAGGCGATCGTGCGGATCGACGCCTGGGGCGGCTGGCGCGAAATCAGCGTCGGACGTACCAGCGAACCGCGCGAAGAGGCCGAGATTCTCGGCAATCCAATGAAGAATTTCCTCGCCATCCGCGCCGGAACGATGGAAAACTCTGGCTCCGTTGAAATGGGTCTCAGATTCGCTAGGCTCTGGGATGCAATCAAGCAATCGGCAGCGGCCGACGGCACCCCCGTCAGGATCACCGCATAGGCGCAAGACGATGAGCGGAACGAACAGACGGCGGATCACCTCGAAGGAACTGGCGAAATTGGCCGGGGTATCCTCGGCCACCATTTCCCGGGCCTTTTCGCCGGATTCCAGGATCGGCAGCGCCACGCGTGATCGCATCCTCGCCGTCGCCCGGGAATATGGCTACCAGCCGAATGCGATCGCTCGTTCGCTGAACAACCAGCGTTCGCGCCTCGTCGCGCTCGTCGTCAATGCCATCGGCAACCCCTGCGAGGCCGAGGAGCAGCAGCTTCTCGTCCACCGCCTGCAGGCCCGCCAGCTCCTGCCCATCATTCTCTGCTGCGCCGATCATTCGGACCGGCTGCAGCTCATGCGGCTCGCCTCGACCTATCAGGTCGATCACGTCGTCATCTTCTCCGACATGGTGTCGATGCAGGACGCCGTCGATATCTTCCACACCACGAAGCCGATCATCGTTTCCTTTGAACCGCTGGAAAACGAAGATGTCTCCAACATCCGCATCGACGGAGCCGCCGGCGCCGGCGAAATCATCGACAAGATCGTCGCCGACGGCAAACGGCGCTTTGCCTATCTCTCCGGCACCAAATCGAGCTGGATCGACAAGCTGCGCCGCAAATGGTTTGCCGACGCTCTGGCGCGCCACGGCCTTGCCTTCGAGGCTGAAGCCTTCGGTGACTATTCCTATGATTCCGGCTTCAAGGAAGCGGTCCTCTTGCTGCACCGTTCCAAGGTCGATGCCGTCATCTGCGGCAATGACGTCATGGCGATCGGCGCGCGCGATGCCGCCCGCCGCGTGCTCGGCAAGAATACGCCCAACGACATTGCCATCGTCGGCCAGGATGGCATTGCCATGGCTGGCTGGGATTGCAACGACCTGACGACGCTGAGCCTCGACCACGCCGCCTTCATGGACGCCGTCGTCGAAGTGATCGAACGCCATGAGGCCGGCGATGAAGGCCCGCACAGCATCACGCTTGCCTGCACGCCCCGCTGGGGCTCGACCGCCTGAGGGGGCGGTTCCAGTCATTCGCATCGAGGAGGATTACCGATGACCACCCTTTTCCGCGCCGCCATCCGGCGCCACCTCTCCCTTGCCGCCTGCCAGGGAGAATGAGATGCGCTCTGTCGTTTCCTTGAACGAATCCTGGAGCTTCCACGAAGGCTTCAGCCCGAGCCTGACTGAAGCTTTTGACGGCGTCAGCATGGTCCACCTGCCACACACCGCCGTCGAGCTGCCCTTCAACTATTTCGACGAAAAGCGCTATCAGCGCGCCTTCACCTATCAGAAGGTGCTGCGCTGGCTGCCCGAATTCGAGGGACGCGAAGTCTCCATCCTCTTTGACGGCGCCATGGCCGACAGCGTCGTCTATCTGAACGGCGAAGAGATCATCGCCCATAAGGACGGCTACACGCCTTTCGAGGCTCGCCTCACCGGCAAGCTGATCAAGGGCGACAACCTGATCACCGTCAAGATCGACGGAAGCGAGAACCCGGCCATCCCGCCCTTCGGCGGCCGCATCGATTATCTCACCTATGCCGGCATCTATCGGGACGTCTGGCTGAAGGTCACCGAAAAGGTTTTGATCCGCAATCTCAAGATCGAAACGCAAGACGTTCTCTCAGACACGAAGTCGGCGACAGTGCGTGTCGACATCGCCAACCCGCAATTTCTGACTTATGCGGCAACCGTCACCGGATCGCTGAGAGATGCGCACGGCAACATACTTGCGAGTGCGGCCGGCGAAACGATCGGCACCACCACTACGCTGTCCTTCGGTGGCCTGACCGATATAACGCTCTGGGATCTGTCGAACCCGGCGCTCTATGAAGTCTCGGTCGAACTGAGGACGGAGCATGGCGCGGACAGAACCACCGCTCATTTCGGCTTCCGCACCGCAAAGTTCACGCCCGAAGGTTTCCTTCTGAACGGGCATCCCGTGAAGCTTCAGGGCCTCAACCGCCATCAGGCCTATCCCTATGTCGGCTATGCCGCCGGCCGCTCCGCGCAGGAGCGCGACGCCGACATCATGAAGTCGGTGCTGAAGTGCAATATCGTGCGCACCTCGCACTATCCGCAGTCCAAATGGTTCCTGGACCAGTGCGACCGCATCGGCCTGCTCGTCTTCGAAGAAATCCCCGGCTGGCAGCATATCGGCGATCTCGACTGGCAGAAGGAATCCATCGAGAACGTGCGCCGCATGATCGAGCGCGACTGGAACCATCCCTCGATTATCATTTGGGGCGTGCGCATCAACGAGTCGCTCGACAGCCACGACTTCTATACCGCGACCAACCGGCTGGCCCACGAACTGGATTCCACCCGCCAGACCGGCGGCGTTCGCTATCTGACCGAAAGCGAGTTGCTGGAAGACGTCTATACGATGAACGACTTCATCCTCGGCAACGAGGAACTGCCGGGCGCCAACCGTCCACGCACGGCGCTGCGCAGCCAGCAGGAAAATACGGGCCTCTCCTACAAGGTCCCTTACATCATCACCGAGTTCAACGGCCACATGCATCCGACCAAGATGTATGATGCCGAACAGCGCCAGGCCGAACATGTGCGCCGCCATCTGGAAGTACTGAACGCTGCTTACGGCGACCCGGATATTTCAGGCGCGATCGGCTGGTGCATGTTCGACTACAACACCCACAAGGATTTCGGCTCGGGCGATCGCATCTGCTATCACGGCGTCATGGACATGTTCCGCGAACCGAAATTCGCCGCCTATGTCTATGCCAGCCAGTGCGATCCCTCCGATGAAGTGATCATGAAGCCGGTCACCTTCTGGGCGCGTGGCGAACGCAGCATCGGCGGCGTGCTGCCACTGATCATCCTCACCAATTGCGACGAGGTGGAACTGAAATATGGTTCCCTAACGAAGCGTATCGGCCCGGATCGCGAGAACTATCCGCACCTGCCGCATCCGCCCGTCGTGCTCGACCACCGCCATTTCACCCAGGATGAACTCGGGCGCTGGGGCTTGGAATGGATCGATGGTGAGTTCACCGGCTTCATCAATGGCGAGCCCGCGGCAAGGCTGACGCTGGCAGCCGATCCATTGCCAACCAAGCTGGAAGTCTCTCCCGACAGTACCACGCTGAAAGCCCGCGAACGCGACACGACCCGTGTCATCATCCGCGCGCTCGACCAGCGCGGCCAGCGCCTGCCCTTCCTGAACGACGTCGTCACCCTGACGGTCCGTGGCCCGGCCAAGGTCGTCGGCCCTACAACGGTACCGTTGCAGGGCGGTACGACCGGTTTCTGGCTGGAGGCAACGGGTCTGACGGGCGAAATCACAGTCGAAGCGACGTCGAGCCACTTCGCACCGGTAACGCTCTCGGTGGCGGCCGTCTGACGGCCGCCACAGCACCTGCGCAGCGAAGAGGCTCTAAGCGATCCTGAGCTGACTGGCGGGATCGAAAAACACCGCCTTGTCGAGATTGAAGGCAAGGCGGGTGTTCTGGCCGGGCAGGATGCCGGTATCGGCGCCGAGTCGCGCCACCACCGACTTGCCGCCGAGCTTGGTGACGGCAAACGTATCCGAGCCTGCCGGTTCCACGACTTCGATGGCGCAGTCGCCGTGGACGACCGACTTCGCCTTGCGGTCGGCCCCGTCAGGATCCGTCAATGCTTCGGGACGAATGCCGAAGATCACCTGCTTGCCCGCATAGCCGGTCAGGCTGTTATTGCCCGCATTGACCGGTAGCTTCAGCGGCGCGGCATTGGGCCGCTCCAGCGATACTTGCAGTCCGCCGTCGCCGTTTTCGACGGTGGCGTTAAGCAGGTTCATCGCCGGCGACCCCATGAAATCAGCCACGAACACATTGGCCGGGCTATTGTAGATTTCCGCTGGCGTACCGAACTGCTGCAGCACGCCGTCCTTAAGCACGGCGATCTTCGTCGCCAGCGTCATGGCCTCGATCTGGTCGTGGGTGACGTAAACGATCGTCGTTCCCATGCGTTGGTGCAGGCGCTTGATTTCCGTGCGCATGTCAACGCGCAGCTTCGCATCAAGGTTGGAGAGCGGCTCGTCGAAGAGGAAGACCTGCGGATTGCGCACCAGCGCACGACCCATCGCGACGCGCTGCCGCTGGCCGCCGGAAAGCTGCGAAGGCTTGCGATCGAGCAGATGGCCGATCTGCAGCATGTCGGAGACCTGCTTGATCGCCTTCTCGCGCTCGTCCTTCGGCACGCCGCGAATTTCCATGCCGAAGGCGATATTGCCGGCAACCGTCATGTTCGGATAGAGCGCGTAGCTCTGGAACACCATGGCGATATCACGCTTGGACGGGTGCAAGCCGTTGATGGAGCGGCCATCGATGCGGATCTCGCCCGAGGTGATCGCTTCGAGCCCGGCGATCGTGTTGAGCAGCGTGGACTTGCCGCAGCCGGACGGGCCGACCAGCACCAGGAAGCCGCCTTTTTCGAGTTCCAGKTCGATCCCCTTGAGAATATCGACGGCGCCGAAACGCTTTTTGAGACCGGAAATTTCAAGGAAAGCCATGGATCACCCTTTGACGGCGCCCGCCATCAGACCGCGAACGAAATAGCGGCCGGCGAGGATATAGACGATGAGCGTAGGAACGGCAGCGATCATCGCCGCAGCCATGTTGACATTATATTCGACCACGCCGGTCGAGGTATTGACGACATTGTTCAGCGCCACCGTCATCGGCATGGAGTCGCCTGTACCGGCATAGGCCGAGGCAAAGAGGAAGTCGTTCCAGATATTGGTGAACTGATAGATGACCGTAACGACGATGATCGGCAGCGAGTTCGGCAGCATGATGCGCCGGAAAATCTGGAAGAAGCTCGCGCCATCGACCTGCGCGGCCTTCACCAACTCTGTCGGGAAGGCCTCATAGAAATTGCGGAAGAACAGCGTCGTGAAGCCGAGACCGTAGACGACATGCACGAAGACAAGGTTCACGGTCGGATTGCCGAAGCCGAAGGTGAAGCCCGTGGCATTCTGCAGCGTCGTGCCGAAACGGCCGAGAAAACCGAGAATGGTCGCCATCGGCAGCAGCACGGACTGGAACGGGATGAAGCAGGCAAAGAGCATCAGCCCGAAGACCAGCGTATCGCCGGGAAACCGCCACTTGGTCAGCACATAACCGTTGAGCGCGCCGAGAATGGTGGAGATCGCGACAGCCGGCACGACCATCTTGATCGAATTCCAGAAATAGCCCTTGATGCCGGCGCAGGTAAGACCAACGCAGGTTTCGCCCCAGGCCTTGAACCAGGGATCGAGCGTCGGCGCCTGCGGCAGCGCCAGCATGTTGCCGTTTTGGATCTCATCCATCGTCTTGAACGAGGTCGTCAGCATGACGAAAAGCGGCATCAGATAGAGAACGGCGAAGATCAACAGCAGGCCGTAGATGATGACGCGGCCAATCCAGCGGCCGCCATTGCCACCATGTGTGCGCGCGATATCGGAAGAGGTCACGCTGCTCATCGCGCCTTCTCCTTCAGTTCGGAATAAAGATAGGGAACGATGATCGCCGAGATGGTCATCAGCATGATGATGGCGCTTGCAGAACCGACAGCCATTTCATTCCGCTTGAACGTATATTCGTACATGAAGTTGGACGGCAGCCAGGCCGAGCCACCCGGACCGCCTGACGTCAGTGCCACGACGAGGTCATAGGATTTGATCGCCATATGGGCGAGCACGATGAAGGCGGAGAGGAAGATCGGCCGCAGCAACGGAATGACGATGCGCCGGTAAAGCTGGAACGGTGTAGCGCCATCGATCTGCGCCGCCTTCATGATCTCACCGTCGATGCCCCGCAAACCCGCCAGGAACATCGCCATGACGAAGCCGGAGGCCTGCCAGACACCGGCGATGACGACGGTGTAGATGACGAAGTCCTTGTTCTTGATCCAATCGAAGTGAAAGCTCGTCCAGCCGAGATGATGCAGCGTCTGCTCCAGGCCGAGGCCCGGATCGAGGAACCACTTCCAGGCAACACCTGTTACGATGAAGGACAGCGCCATCGGATAGAGAAAGATCGGCCGCAGCACGCCTTCGCCGCGAATCTTCTGGTCGAGAAGGATCGCCAGCATCAGGCCGAGCCCGAGGCAGATGAAGATGTAGAGGAAACCGAAGATCCCCATATTGGTGATCGACGTGTACCACGAGGACGGCGGATCGCTCTCGAAAGTCCAGCGCCAGAGCCGCTGATAGGCGCGAGGCCCTGTCAGCACATAGGACGGGAATGTCTTGGAATTGGTGAAGGAGAGATAGGCCGTCCAGACGATGAAGCCATAGACGAAAATCACGGTGATCAGGAAACTCGGCGCCAGCACGATCTTCGGCAGCGCATCCTGCAGCCGGCCTCGAATGGACGTGCGGGTTGAAGACTTCGACGTCAGGACCGGATCTGTGGTCGCAACTGTGCTCATGTGATCATCTCCTCCCTGCACCGCAGGGGCTGTGGCTTCCCCGCAAGAGTGCGGGAAAGCCTTGGTCGGTGGAATATTAGCGAGCGTCGTCGATAGCCTGGACGAGCTGAGTCACAGCTTCGTCGGAGGTCTTGATCTGACCATGGACGAACTTCGAGACGACGTCCTTATAGGCGTTGGCGATAGCCGGAGGTGCGCCATAGCCCTGTGCCAGCGAGCCGAACAGCGTGCCGCCTTCGTTGGCGTGCTTCAGGTCGGCAATGCCCTTCTTGCCGCAAGCGTCGAAAGCCGTATCCGGAACGTCGGTACGGGCCGGAACCGAACCCTTGACGACGTTGAAGGCGGACTGGAAGCTCTTCGACAACGTTGCCGTGGCGAGCGCCACCTGAGCGGCCTTGCGGTCGTCAGGAACGTTGAACATGCCGAACATGTCGGAGTTGTAGATCACGCTGCCATCGGTGCCGGGGAAGCGGTAGCACAGGAAGTCGGTATCAGGGGTCTTCTTGGCGGCAACGAATTCGCCCTTCGCCCAGTCGCCCATGACCTGCACGAGCGCATCGCCCTTGATGACCATGGCGGTCGCCAGGTTCCAGTCGCGGCCCGAGAAGTTCGGGTCGACATACTGGATGATCTTGGCGAGGTTATCGAACGACTTCTTCATCGTGTCGGACTTCAGCGAAGCCTCGTCGAGGTCGTTGAAAGCCTTCTTGTAGAATTCCGGACCGCCGGTCGAGAGCACGATGGAGTCGAACATCGTGGCTTCCTGCCAGTTCTGCCCGCCGAGCGCGAGCGGGATGACGCCCGCTGCCTTCGCCTTGTCGAGCAGGGCGATCAGATCGTCAAAGGTCTTCGGCTGCGTGCCGCCGATCTTGTCCATGACGGACTTGTTGATCCACAGCCAGTTGACTGAGTGAACGTTAACAGGAGCTGCAACCCACTTGCCGTCATAGACCGAGAACTTCTGAAGTGCTGCCGGAACGGACTTGTCCCAGCCTTCCTTCTTGGCCGTCTCGGTCAGGTCGCCCATGACGCCTGCCTGGGCGTAATCGAGCACGGTATAGCCAAGCATCTGCGAGGCGGTCGGATAGGTGCCTGCAGCAACCATCGCCTTCAGGGCGGTCATGGCTGCGTCGCCGCCACCGCCTGCCACCGGCACATCCTTCCAGGCAAAACCTTCCTTGGAAAGGTCCTGCTTCAGCACGTTGAGCGCCGCGGCTTCACCGCCTGACGTCCACCAGTGCAGCATCTGAACTTCCTTGACGTCAGCCGCGTGAGCGCTRCCGAAACCAGCCATCATCACGACAGCAAGAGCTGCCGAGCTCAAAAACTTGCGCATGAATATCCTCCCGTTCGTGATTAGGCGGCGAGACCCTCCTCAGCCGCCCAGATGCCTCCCGTCTCAACGGCGGTCAGACACCACACCGCACCTCCCAGCGCGGTTAACAATTTAAAACGTTATAAACACAACGGCGTCAAGTCCTTCTCGACTCCCGAGAAAAATATCCTTAATTCGCATAAACACTGATTTTATTGGATTTTTTTAAGGAGGCTAGGAAACCCCTAAGAATTTAAATCGTTTGCATAGATTGATTGCGCGTCGGTTGCATCGTGTTAAGGTAGCCGCGATCCAGCATGGAATGTCCTCAGTGACCGAATCGCCTCAACTGCAACGCGGTGAAAATCCCGAGAACGCGCAAAGACGCGGCAAGCCGACATTGCGTACCATCGCGACTTTAACGGGCCTTGCGGTGACAACGGTTTCGCGGGCGCTCAGCGACGCCCCGCAGATATCGGTCGAGACGCGTGAGCGCGTCCACCGCATTGCGCGCGAGATCGGCTACCTGCCGGACCGGGCTGCCCAGCGCCTGAAGACTGGCCGCACCAATGTCATCAGCATTCTTCTCGATCCGCATCAGGAAGTCGTCGGTTTCGGCACCGCCATCATGTACGGCATCGCCAAGGTGCTGAAGGAGACGTCCTATCATCTTGTCGTCGCCCCGAACTTTCTGTCGACGACGGATCTCGAAGCGGCGGAATACATCGTTCGCAACAATTTCGCCGACGGCCTGATCTTCACGCGGACGGAGCCCTTCGATGCCAGGGTTCGGATGCTGCAGGAAGTCGGCTTTCCCTTCGTCTGCCACGGCCGCACCGAGTTTTCGACACCACACCCTTACGTCGATTATGACAACTACGCCTTTGCCTATGAGGCCACCCGACGTCTGATCGCCAAGGGAAGAAAGAGGGTCACGGTCGTCATGCCACCGAAGCGGCTGACTTTCAGCCAGCATATCCTTCATGGCTTCATGACCGCAGTGCGCGAGGCGGGCGTCGCCTACGAAATATCGGAGGCCGTCACGCTCGATTCACCAGCCAATGAAATCAGAGATTTCTTTCGCGCGCGTGCCGCCGCAGCCGATGTTCCCGATGGATTCGTCTGTCCGGGCGAGGTCTCGGCGCTGGCGCTTGTGACAGCCATGGGTGATGCCGGGCGGATTCTCGCAGAAGACTATGATATTGTCGCCAAGGAGACCTCGCATCTCCTGACGCATCTTCAACCGAAGATCGACACGATCTACGAAGATCTGGTCAAGGCCGGCGAACATCTGGGACAGATGCTTCTCCAGCGAATCAGCAATCCGGCAGCGGAAAACGAGATCCTGCTCCTGCCGCCTCAGATCAACTTCCCGGTCGCCTAAGCTCGCATCACTTGTCACGAAAGGCAAAGACGTCGACTGGCTCTCCGAGCCCGCGTAGCGGGAAGCTGCCGAGACTGTCCATCTCTTGGCTGCAAGTGGCCATCTCGACGAAAGCGCGGGAGAGAAGGACTGGTCGCTTGACCTCCTTCGTCAGGCTCTCGAGCCGTGAGGCGACATTGACCGCCGGACCGATGACGGTAAAATCCAGCCGCCGGCGCGAGCCGATATTGCCATACATCACATCACCCACGTGCACGCCCACGCCATAACGCAGGGGCTCGCGCCCCAGGCGTTTGTGCTGCTCGTTGAGCTGTGCCATCGCCTCCTGACCTTCCCTGATGGCCGTCAGGAGATCCTCGCAAGCCGAAGGCTTCGACAGGGGGAAGATGGCAAGTAATCCGTCGCCCATGAACTTCAGGATTTCGCCGCCGTGCCGCTCGATCGGGTCGGACATGGCGTCAAAATAGTCGTTAAGCAACTGGATGACGTCATCGCGCGGCCAGAGATCGGAGATCGCCGTGAAATCGCGCAGATCGCAGATCATGATCGCCGCGCCGACGGTCGTACCACTGCCTCGGGTAATGACGCCGGAAAGAATCTGTTCACTCGCATGCGGCCCGACATAGGTCTGCAGCAGCGTGCGCGCCATGATGTTCTTCAGCCGGATCTCGCTGACCAGCGTCAGGGCGGGCAGCAGGTCGCGCAGAAAATCCAGGTGTTCGCCGGTAAAACCGCCCGGTCGATTGGTCGAAAAGGTCACGACGTGGCGCTTGTCAAACGTGTGGTCGATCGGCCAGGCGATATATTCGGAATAGCCTTCGTCGCGCAGCTCCTGGTAGAAGGGATTGTCGTCGCCCTCCCACAAATCCTCCAGGTTCTTCCGCACCTCGTTGGCGCCGTTGTGGATCTCGTTGACCGGGCTATTCAGATACTGCGGCGTATTTTCCACGCCATAGGCAAACGTATTGATCTTTGCCTCCTTCATACCCTCGGCCCAGAGGATACGGGCGCCGATCCATTGCGGATGATTTGTGCGGAAATGCAGGCTGGAGCGTGTCACCGGCACGCCGGCGGCCAGCAGCTTCTCGCACATTTCCATCAGGATATTATCGATGAAGCGCTCGCCGCGCGTCTCGTTCACCAGCCAGTCAAGAATCCGCCTCCGGCGGATCGGCCACACGCCTTCGACGGTTTCGTTGGCCACAGCGGCCTTGTTGACAGAGGACTTCATCGAAAACTCCCGCTACGCCACATTCAACTGAATCTGCTCGCGCTGAATGTGGGCGATGGCGGGCCCGATGATAAGGGGCTTCGTGAAGTTAGGCCTCAGAAATCCCAGTCTTCGTCTTCCGTCGCGACTGCCTTGCCGATGACATAGGAGGAGCCGGAGCCGGAGAAGAAGTCGTGGTTCTCATCGGCATTCGGAGATAGCGCCGACAGGATCGCCGGATTGACCTTGCAGGCTTCAGCCGGGAACAGCGCCTCGTAACCGAGGTTCATCAGCGCCTTGTTGGCATTGTAATGCAGGAATTTCTTGACGTCCTCGGTCAAACCGACGCTGTCATAGAGTGCTTCGGTATATTTCGCCTCGTTATCGTAGAGCTCGAGCAGCAGGTCGAAGGCAAAATCCTTGATCTCCTGCCGGCGCTCTTCGGGAAGGCGCTCCAACCCGCGCTGGAACTTGTAGCCGATATAGTAGCCATGCACGGCTTCGTCTCTGATAATGAGGCGGATCATGTCGGCCGTGTTGGTGAGCTTTGCGCGGCTCGACCAGTACATCGGCAGATAAAAGCCGGAGTAGAAGAGGAAGCTCTCGAGAAAGACGCTCGCGACCTTCTTCTTCAAGGGATCGCCGGAGGCATAATGCTCCATGATCAGCGCCGACTTCTTCTGCAGGAACTCGTTCTCTTCCGACCAGCGATAGGCATCATCGACATCTGGCGTCAGGCAGAGTGTCGAGAAGATCGAGGAATAGGAGCGCGCATGTACCGCTTCCATGAAGGAAATGTTGGAAAGCACCGCCTCCTCATGCTGTGTTGCCGCATCTGCCATCAGCTTGACCGAGCCGACACCGTTCTGGATCGTATCGAGCAGCGTCAACCCGGTGAAGACGCGGATCGTCAGCTGTTGTTCGGCGGTCGTCAGCGTTGCCCAGGAAGGAATGTCGTTTGACAGCGGCACCTTTTCCGGCAGCCAGAAATTGCCGGTGAGGCGGTTCCAGACCTCCAGATCCTTGTCGTCCTCGATGCGGTTCCAGTTGATGGCGCGCACGCGGCTGACCGGCTTTAATTGCATGTTCATGATGTCTCCGGTCGTTAAAGCGTGCAGGAAACGCAGCCCTGCACCTCGGTGCCGGACAACGCCATCTGGCGAAGGCGAACATAGTAGATCGTCTTGATGCCCTTCTTCCAGGCATCGATCTGGGCGCGGTTGATATCGCGCGTGGTTGCCGTATCCCGGAAGAACAGCGTCAGCGACAGGCCCTGATCGACATGCTGGGTCGCCGCCGCATAGGTGTCGATGATCTTCTCAGGGCCGATCTCGTAGGCATCCTGATAGTAATCGAGATTGTCGTTGGTCATGAACGGCGCCGGATAATAGACGCGGCCGATCTTGCCTTCCTTGCGGATCTCGATCTTCGAGACGATCGGATGGATCGAAGAGGTCGAGTGGTTGATGTAGGAGATCGAGCCCGTCGGCGGCACCGCCTGCAGGTTCTGGTTATAGAGGCCGGAGGCCATTACGGCCTTCTTCAGCTCAAGCCAGTCTTCCTGCGTCGGGATATGGATGCCGGCGTCATCAAACAGCGCCTGCACCCTCTCGGTAGCCGGCTTCCATTCCCGGTCGGTATATTTGTCGAAATAGTCGCCGGAGGCATATTTCGAATTCTCGAAGCCCTTGAAGCTCGCACCACGCTCGACCGCAAGGCGGTTGGAGGCGCGGATCGCGTGATAGGTCACCGTGTAGAAATAGATATTGGTGAAATCGACGCCCTCTTCCGAACCGTAATGGATGCGCTCGCGGGCGAGATATCCATGCAGGTTCATCTGTCCCAGGCCGATCGCGTGGCTGTCATCATTGCCCTTCTCGATCGACGGCACCGAGGAGATATGACTCATGTCAGAAACGGCTGTCAGCGCCCGGATCGAGGTCTCGATCGTCTTGCCGAAATCGGACGAATCCATCGCCATGGCGATATTCAACGAGCCGAGATTGCAGGAGATATCCTTGCCCATCACCTTATAGGAAAGGTCGTCGTTGAATTCACTCGCTTCGCTGACCTGCAGGATTTCCGAGCAGAGATTGCTCATGCTGATGCGGCCGGCGATCGGGTTTGCCCGGTTCACCGTGTCTTCGAACATGATGTAGGGATAGCCGCTCTCGAATTGGATCTCCGCAATCACCTGGAAGAATTCGCGCGCCTTGATCTTCTTCTTGGTGATACGGGCATCCGCCACCATCTCGCGGTACTTTTCCGTCACCGATATCTCGGTAAAGGGCACGCCATAGACCCGCTCCACGTCATAGGGCGAGAAGAGGTACATATCCTCATTGTTCTTGGCGAGCTCGAAGGTGATGTCGGGCACGACGACGCCGAGCGACAGCGTCTTGATGCGGATCTTTTCGTCGGCATTTTCGCGCTTGGTATCGAGGAAGCGCATGATGTCGGGATGGTGGGCGTTGAGATAGACGGCACCCGCACCCTGCCGAGCACCGAGCTGGTTGGCATAGGAAAAGCTGTCTTCCAGCAGCTTCATGACCGGGATGATACCGGAAGACTGGTTTTCGATCTGCTTGATCGGCGCGCCGGACTCGCGAATATTGGTCAGCGAAAGCGCTACCCCGCCGCCGCGCTTGGAAAGCTGCAGCGCCGAATTGATGGAGCGGCCGATTGATTCCATATTGTCTTCGACGCGCAGCAGGAAGCAGGAGACGAGCTCGCCGCGCTGCTTCTTGCCGGCGTTGAGGAAGGTCGGCGTTGCCGGCTGGAAACGGCCGGTAATGATCTCCTCGACTAGATCGCGGGCGAGCTGCTCATCGCCTCGGGCAAGCGCCAGTGCCACCATGCAGATACGATCTTCGTAGCGCTCGAGATAGCGCTTTCCGTCGAATGTCTTCAGCGTATAGCTGGTGTAGTATTTGAAGGCGCCGAGGAAAGTCGGGAAACGGAACTTCTTGGCATAGGCTTCGTCGAAGAGGTCGCGGACGAAATTGAAGGAATACTGATCGAGCACTTCCTGCTCGTAATAACCTTCCGTGACCAGATAATCGAGTTTCTCCCGGAGATTATGGAAGAACACCGTGTTCTGGTTCACGTGCTGCAGGAAATACTGCTTGGCCGCCATGCGATCCTTGTCGAGCTGGATCTTGCCCAGCTCGTCATAGAGGTTCAGCATTGCGTTCAGCGCGTGATAATCCAGCACGTCCGCTGCCTTTAGCGGTTTTGCGCCCGCATCCCGCGTCAGATTTGTCCCCGTGTCCAAAATCGTCCCATCCCGTCTTTGACATTGGCGACATCCTCGGCAGTCCCCAGAAGCTCGAACCGGTAGAGGTACGGCACCTGGCACTTCTGCGAGATCACGTCGCCGGCAAGCCCGTAGGTCTCGCCGAAATTGCTGTTGCCCGCAGCAATGACGCCACGGATGTTGGAGCGGTTTTCCGCATCGTTGAGGAAACGGATCACCTGCTTGGGCACGGCCCCCTTTACGACCCCTGGGCCGCCATCCCCGCAATAGGTGGGCGAGATCAGCACATAGGGTTCGCGGATGTGGATGTCTTCAGCGCCTACGGGAATGCGCGCCGCGCGCAGTCCCAGCTTCTCGACGAAACGATGGGTATTTTCGGACCGGCTGGAATAATAGACGATCAGGCCCACCGTTCTTCTCCGATCAGGAGAGCGCGCTGATCATATCAGGGCGGAAGCCCGCCCAATGGTTCTCACCGGCAACGACGACCGGAACCTGCATGTAGCCCATGCCGCGCACGCGATCGAGCGCGTCGGCATCTTCGGAAATGTCGATGATTTCATAGTCTACGCCCAGACGGTCGAGGGCGCGGTAGGTCGCGGTGCACTGAACGCAGGCAGGCTTGCTGTAAACGGTAACGCTCATCATGTTCCTCGTGATGTCAATGGATTCCGGACGCAGAACTAGGGTCGGGCGCCTTACGGCGTCCGGGGCAACGCTTGAGAATGATCTGACAAAGTTGGCGCTCTACACGCCTGGCATTATCCCTCGCAGGATGTGCATCGGCGGCGGTTTTGATGCTCTCAACATGACTTCAACCCCGAAGTGCTCATGCGGACGTTCGGGGCAGCGCAACAGGTGCGGATTTGATCCGCCTGACATGCACACAACCTTCCGGACACCCCGCCCGTGGACGTTTCTCGTTCAAGGCAGGTCTCCTGGCTCGCGGGTCGAAGCACCCTGCCCGCAGCCTTCCCAAAGCATCATGCCTCAGTGACCTGAAATCGGACAGTTGCTCGCCGCTTACAGTTGCGGGGGCAGCTCCGGCCTTGTTTCGCCTTCATGGCAAAACGCACCGTATTCCCGTCTTAGCCCTCAATCCTGACGAATCGAAGGAACCTTGAACACTAGATATAGTACTCGAATCGAAGTTGACGTCAACGGATGGTTTGTGCGTCGCGTTACGGCATGTTTGAAATTGCTACATTCCTGTGAAAAACATGGATAACGGCTGGTTAACAGCAGCAGGCTGTGGAGAAGGCCGCCGAGGCGAGAGCCGACCTATAGCCGGCTCTCCAGGAATCGAACAGGCGCTCAGACGTGAGTCATCACTGCGGCACCACGTAACAGCCGGGCGGCGGCCACCATGTTGACGAGCGCCGGGCGCACTTCTTCCCACTTACGGGTCTTCAATCCGCAATCGGGATTGATCCAGAGCTGTCCATCCGTCAGACGCTCGCGCGCCAGCGTCAGAAGCTCGGCCATTTCCTCGACATCGGGAACGCGCGGCGAATGGATGTCATAAACGCCGGGACCGATCTCGTTCGGATATTTATAGCTGCGGAAGGCTTCCAGCAGTTCCATCTTCGAGCGTGAGGTCTCGATGGAAATCACGTCGGCATCCATGGCCGCAATGGCGTCGATAATCTGATTGAACTCCGAGTAGCACATATGCGTGTGGATCTGGGTTTCGTCGGAAACACCGGATGAGCACAGGCGGAAGCTTTCCACCGCCCAGTCGAGATAGGTCTTCCAGTCCACTTTGCGCAACGGCAGACCTTCGCGAAGGGCCGCCTCGTCGATCTGGATCATCGCCGCACCCGCCTGTTCGAGATCAAACACCTCGTCGCGGATCGCCAGCGCGATCTGCCGGCTGACATCGGCGCGGGAGAGATCGTCGCGAACGAAGGACCAGTTGAGGATCGTCACCGGCCCCGTCAGCATGCCCTTCACCGGCTTCTCCGTCAGCGACTGCGCATAGCGCCACCATTCGACCGTCATCGGTACGGGACGGGAAACGTCGCCGAAGATGATCGGTGGACGGACATAACGGGAACCATAGCTCTGCACCCAGGCATGCTGCGTGAAGGCGAAGCCGGAAAGCTGCTCGCCGAAATACTGCACCATGTCGTTGCGCTCGAATTCGCCATGGACGAGCACATCGAGGCCGATTTCCTCCTGCCAGCGGATCGCCGCTTCGGTCTCCTTCTTCAGGAAGGCATCATAATCCGCCTCGCTGATCGCCCCCTTTGTGAAAGCAGAGCGAGATTTGCGCACATCAGCCGTCTGCGGAAAGGAGCCAATCGTCGTCGTCGGGAAAAGCGGCAGCCGAAGCTTTCGATCCTGCAGGCCGGTGCGCTCCGCAAAGTCACTGCTGCGTGTCTTCATCGCCTCGTCGATTGCGGCAACCCGCTGCCTGACCTTCATGTCATGCACGCGCACTGATGCAGCACGCAAGCCAACGGCTCGCGACGCGGCCGCGATCACCTCTGAAGCCGTGCCGGGGTCGCCTAACGCTACAAGTTCGTCCAGCTTCTGGGTCGCGAAAGCGAGCCATGACCTCAGCTCGTCGTCCAGTCCGGTTTCCAACTCCAGATCGATCGGCACATGTAGCAGGGAGCATGACGGCGCGATCTGCAGCCGGTCAGCACCGAAATGCTGGATCAGCGGCTCGATCCTTTTCAGGATCGCAGCCAGATCCGCCTTCCAGATATTGCGCCCGTCGATGACGCCAAGCGACAGCGTCAGGTCGCCGGGCGCATCGAGAAGGGCTTCGATCTGCCGCGGAGCACGAACGAGATCGACATGCAGGCCCGCGACCGGAAGCGCAAGCACCGTCGGCAGGTTGTCACCTATGTCGCCGAAATAAGTGGCAAGCATGATCTTCAGGTTCGGCACCAGCTCATGCAGCGCGCGATAGGCATGTTTCAGCGCCGCCTGCTCTTCTCCCGTTAGATCCAGCACCAGGCACGGTTCGTCGATCTGCACCCAGTCGGCACCGGCAGCACTCAGCTCCGCCAGCACCCTCGCATAGACCGGCAACAGGCGCTCCAGCAGGCTGATCGGCGCAAAACCGTCATCGGTTCCCTTGGCGAGTTTCAGGAAGGTGACCGGACCGAGGATGACCGGCCGGGTGTGTATGCCAAGGGTCTTGGCTTCGATGAAGGCATCGAGCGGCTTGTTTGCCGTCAGCGCAAAGGACTGATCGGGACCGAGTTCCGGCACCATGTAGTGATAGTTCGTGTCGAACCACTTCGTCATTTCCAGCGCCGGCACGCCATGTCCGTGATGGTGCTGATGGCCGCAATCGGCATGCGCCGCATCGCCGGTCGAGCCGCGCGCCATGGCGAAATAGGTATCGAGCGCAACAGGGCCGCCCTTCCAGCCATAGGTCGAAGGAATGGCGCCGACCATGACGGCCGTGTCGAGCACATGGTCGTAAAGCGAGAAATCGTTCGAGGGAATGACGTCGATCCCCTTCTCTTTCTGCAAGGCCCAGTTTTCGGCCCGCAACCGCTTCGCAACATCGAGAAGCGCGMCGCCATCGGATTTTCCGGCCCAATAGTTTTCCAGTGCGAATTTGAGTTCGCGATGCTTTCCGATCCTGGGAAAGCCGAGATTGGCAGTCTTGATGGTCATTTCCTTACCCCGAAGGTTATGGGCAAGGCTGAGGCGCAACGCATCGACGAGATGCGGACACAGGAGTGCCGTCTCGCGCAAAGCGGCACACCGGGACACCCCGCCCGTGGACGTTATCTATCGCGGCAGGTCTCCTGGCTTGCGGGTCATCGACACCATCCAGTCTTCCCAGGCGTCTTCCCAGTGACGTCGAAGGACGGTGTCTATCCGCTTACAGTTGCGGGGGCAGCTTCGGTCTTGGCGATCGCCGCACCGAATTCCCTCTTAGCTTGGGATTGTCTGATCCCAAGAACCAACGATGCGGCAAGCATGCACCCACCGCATCGCAACGTCAAGATCACATAAAGAAATCTTTATATCTTTATACGAAGAAGGCGAAGCGCATTCATCGTCACCAGCACGGTCGCGCCGGTATCGGCGAGGATCGCCGGCCACAGGCCGGTAATACCGACGATGGTGGTGACAAGGAACACCGCTTTCAGCCCCAGCGCGATGGTGATGTTCTGGAAGATATTACGCATCGTCCGCTTCGAAAGGTCAATCATGCGCGCAACGTCGCCGACACGTCCGTGCAGCACGGCCGCATCCGCGGTTTCCAGCGCCACATCGGTGCCGCCGCCCATGGCGATGCCGACATCGGCAGCGGCAAGCGCCGGCGCATCGTTGATGCCGTCACCGACCTTGGCGACGAACAGCCCTTCCTTCTTCAATTCGCCGACGATCCGCTGCTTGTCCTGCGGCAGCAACTCGCCGCGCCAGTCGATGCCGAGATCACCAGCAACGGCAGCGGCCGTGCGCTTGTTGTCGCCGGTCAGCATAATGGCACGCACGCCTGCCGCCTTCAGCGTCGCAAGGCCGCTCTTTGCGTCCTCACGCGGCTCGTCGCGCATGGCGATGAGGCCGGCAGCGACTCCATCGATCAGCAGCACCGAAACACTTTTGCCCGCGCCGTTCAGGACGGCGACCTGCTCATCCTGCTCCGCACTCAGAGCACCACGCTCTCGCGCAGCCGGTGGCGACAGGAGATCGAGCGTCTCGCCGCCCACCTTACCCGTCACACCCTTGCCCGGCAGCGCCTCAAGTTCGAAAGCCGGCGGCATCGGCACACCATCGGCCTTCGCCCGGTTGAGGATCGCCAGCGCCAGCGGATGGCTGGAGCCCTGCTCCAGTACCGCGGCGCGTGACAGCACCTGCGCCTCGGGACGTCCATAGGCAATGATATCGGTCACCTGCGGCTTACCCGCGGTGAGCGTACCCGTCTTGTCGAAGGCAACGGCCGTCACCTTGCCAAGCGACTCCAGAACCGCTCCGCCCTTCATCAGCAACCCGCGACGCGCACCCGCCGAAAGCGAGGCCGCAATCGCCGCCGGCGTCGAAATGACCAGCGCGCAGGGGCAGCCGATCAGCAGGATCGCAAGACCCTTGTAGATCCACTCGCCCCACGCCGCACCCATCAGAAGCGGCGGCAAGGCCGCGACAAGCGCCGCCACGACAACAACGCCCGGTGTATAATAACGCGAGAAGCGGTCGATGAAGCGTTCTGTCGGCGCCTTGGATTCCTGGGCTTCTTCCACAAGCTTGACGACACGGGCAATCGTATTGTCCTCAGCAGCGGCCGTTACACGAATGCGCAGCGCGGCATCGCCATTGACCGTACCGGCGAAGACAGTCTCGCCCGTTCCCTTGCGCACCGGCGTGCTTTCGCCGGTCACCGGCGCTTCGTCGATAGCGCTTTCACCAGACAGGATCGTACCGTCGGCGGAAATCCGATCGCCCGGCCGTACGAGAATGACGGAGCCCACAGCGAGTGTTTCCGCCGGCACTTCCTTCACCTCGCCACCCGTTTCAAGCAGCGCAATCTTCGGCACCAGTGTTGTCAGCGACTGGATGCTGGCGCGCGCCTTGCCGGCCGCAACGCCTTCCAGCAGCTCACCGACAAGGAACAGGAAGACCACCGTCGCCGCTTCTTCGCCGGCATTGATGATGACTGCGCCGACGGCGGCGATTGTCATCAGCATTTCAATCGAAAAGGGAATGCCGGCAAGCGCCGCCATGATGGCGCGCTTGGCGATCGGAACCAGCCCGACCAGCATGGCAATGATGAAGGCATAGGAAGCAATCGATGGCACCAGATGGCCCACCACATAGGCTGCCACCAGTGCCACGCCGGAAAAGATCGTCAGCCGACCCTTCTTGCTCTGCCACCACGGACCCGTCATCGGTCCATGATCATGGCCATGCAGCCCTTCGACTTCCTCCGCGCCATGCGAATGCCCGTGATCGGAATGGTCATGACCAGCATGATCATGATCGCGATCATGGCCTTCATGGGAATGGTCATGATGCTCATGCTTATGCGCATGGTCATGATCGTGATCATGATGTGCGTGATCATGACTACCCTTCGGTTCCTGAACGGGCGCCTTGCCCTTGAGCGGAGCAACGGAATAACCGAGGCCGGTTACCTTCTTCTCGATCGCCTTCAGGTCGCTGCTTCCGTCATGACGCACGGTCATCGTACCTGCCGTCACCGAGACGGCGACATCTTCGACCCCGTCCATGCGCCTGACGGCCGTGTCGATTTTCGTCGCGCAAGCGGCGCAATCCATGCCGCCAACCCGGTACCGTGCCTGTGCTGCTTCACTCATGATCTAAATCCTTGCTTGTAGGCAGCTTCCTTCCTACATCCTCTAGCGACTAGAGGTGCAAGAGGAAATCATGAAAAAGATCACCATCGGCGAGGCGGCACGCCAAAGCGGCGTCAAGGTGCCGACGATCCGCTATTATGAGGGCATCGGCCTGTTATCGGCACCTAGCCGCAGCGAGGGCAACCAGCGTTCCTACGAGCCAGCCGATCTCAACCGCCTCGCCTTCATCCGTCACGCCCGTGAACTCGGCTTCGAGATCGATGCGATCCGCACGCTGCTGCACCTGCAGGACGACCCGGACCAGTCCTGTGCCTCCGCCGATGCCATCGCCAAGGCGCGCCTTATCGAAGTCGAACAGCGCATCCGCAGTCTGAACGCCCTGAAGGCCGAACTGGAACAAATGGTCGAAGGCTGCGGCCATGGCCGCGTCGACCAGTGCCGGGTCATCGAGGTGCTCGCCGACCACGGCAAGTGTGCCCATCCTCATCACTGAGACTTGCGCCAGATCACCTGCCGCGCCAAGAAGGCGTAATGGAACAGAAGACTATCGCGATCATCGGTGGAGGCCCTACCGGCCTTTCGGCTGCCGAAGTGCTGTCCGAAAGCGGCCATGCCGTTTTCATCTATGATGCCATGCCGACCTTCGCCCGCAAGTTCCTGCTCGCCGGCAAGTCGGGTCTCAACATCACCCACTCCGAAGACTACGACCAGTTCGCCTCCCGCTTCGGCGGTGCCAATTCTCGGCTGCGCGCCGCCCTCGATGCCTTCACGCCAACAGATATCCGCGCCTGGGCGGCAGGCCTCGGCACGGAAACCTTTATAGGCTCCTCGGGCAGAGTCTTCCCTAATGTCATGAAGGCTTCCCCTTTACTACGCGCCTGGCTCGCCCGGCTGGAAGCCCGTGACGTGACCTTTTTTACCCGCCATCGCTGGATCGGCTTTGCCGAGGGTGGACATGCATTCGAAACCCCCGACGGCCGCAAGACCGTTTCCTGCGACGCCACGATGCTCGCGCTCGGCGGCGCCAGCTATCCCCGCCTTGGCTCTGACGCCGGCTGGGTATCGCTGCTTTCCGAACGCGGCACGACAATCGCGCCATTTCAGCCTGCCAATTGCGGCTTCGATGTCGCCTGGAGTGATCTCTTCCGTGACCGCTTCGCCGGAGAGCCGTTGAAATCGGTCATTGCGACATCGCGCGCCGGCACATTTCCCGGCGAATTCGTTATCAGCCGGCACGGCATCGAGGGCAGCCTCATCTATGCACACGCGGCCGCTCTGCGTGATGACCTGCTGCAGCATGGCGAGGCAAGGCTGGCAATCGACCTTTCCCCCGGCCGCACGCTGGAACGCCTATCTCGCGATCTCGTCCGGCAGGACGCCAAGTCGAGCTTTTCGAACCGTCTGCGCAAGGGCGCCGGCATCGATGGCGTGAAGGCAGCACTCTTGCGCGAACTGATGTCGCAGACGGATCGCAACGATCCGAACAAGCTCGCTGCCGCCATCAAGTCCTTGCCGATCCCCCTGTTACGCCCTCGCCCCATCGCCGAAGCCATATCCTCCGCCGGCGGCATCGCCTTCAGCCAAATCAACGAGACCTACATGCTGAAGCATCTCCCCGGCACTTTTGCAGCGGGAGAGATGCTGGATTGGGAGGCGCCGACAGGCGGCTATCTGCTGACAGCCTGTTTCGCTACGGGCCGAGCCGCAGCGAAAGGCATCGACGACTGGCTCAGCCGAAAGTGAAGGCAAAAGCCTGCACGCCGGGATCGAGGAAATGGATCTCGAACGTATGGTCGCCGACCGGCCCCGCCTCGCGCACCAGCTGATAGAGCCGCTGTCCCGTCACCGTACCGTTGCCGTCAGTATCCGTATCGACGCCGTGACCGTCGCCCGGCGCCTTGCCATCCACCGTCACCTGGAAGCGCACCGGCTTGCCATCCGCACCAGGTCCGAGAACCAGGTGCAGATCGCGGGCATGAAAGCGATAGTAGATGCTGCCGCCGGGAGTATTGAGCGTTGCCTGCTCGGACCCAACGGTCCAGTTGCGGGTCAGACCCCATTCGTTGAGCTTCGGCGTCGTGGCAACATAGTCATGGGCTGCATCGTTGACAGTGCCCTTGTCATCGACGAAATTTTGCGAGCGCTGATAGCCGACATAAGTTTCCGGTGACTGCACGTCGGCCGTATCCGAAGCTGCTTCGGCCCCCGTGGCCTTCACATTGACGATGTCGCTTGACACACCGGTCTTCCCGGCTTCGGCCAGCAATTGCTGGATCACCCGCTCGGACTGGTCATAGTCGCCTTCGCCAAAATGGTGATGCCGGATCTCACCCTTCGCATCGATAAAATAATGCGCCGGCCAGTATTCATTGTCGAAGGCACGCCAGATCGCATAATTGTTGTCGACTGCGACCGGATAGGTGATGCCGAGATCGGAAATCGCCTTCTTCACATTGTCGACGTTCTTCTCGAAGGCGAATTCCGGCGAATGCACGCCGATGACGACGAGGCCCTGATCCTTGTATTTCTCGGCCCAGGCTTTGACATAAGGGATGGCGCGCAGGCAGTTGATGCAGGAATAGGTCCAGAAGTCGACGAGCACGACCTTGCCCCTCAGCTGCTCAGCTGTCAGGGGCCCGGAATTCAGCCATTGCACAGCGCCGTCGAGCGGCGGCATCTGGCCTTCGACCGGCAGCTGCTCGGCAACACCCTTCGGCTTCATCGCCATCATCATCGAGTTGCCGCTCATCGTGGCGGGGTTCATCTGATTGTTGGAAGTCATCGCCATCGAGCCGCCCCCATCCGTGAGCGTGACAACGGATTCCATGGCGCCGCCGGCATTGTCAGCCGTTTGCTGTTGCGGATGGAACCGGTCGACCAGTCCCTGTTCCAGAACATTGGTGCTGGCAAGCGAGGCCTGCGTCAGGAAGCCGGTATCGAGGCCGAGCGCGATTGCCCCGACGGCGGCGAGAACCGCCACGCCGACACCTCGCCGCAGCCACTCGCCGACGCCCAGAGATCGCTTCATCGCCTGATAGACCTTGCCGCCGATGAGAAGCGCAAGCGCAAGCGATGTTGCGGCACCAAGCGCATAGGCAAGCAGCAGCAGCGTCGTGCCGACATTTGCACCCTGCAGCGCAGCACCTGTCAGGATGAGACCCAGAACCGGCCCGGCACAGGGAGCCCACAGCAGTCCGGTCGCAACGCCAAGCAGCAGTGAGGCGGCGATGGCCGAGCCACCACCGCGGCTGCTCTGATCGGCCGACTGCGACAGGCGCGCGCCGAGCGAAACGAGCGGCCGCGTCAGATAGTCTGACAGCGCCGGAAAAAGCAGGATGATGCCAAAGATCGCAAGCAGCACGATGGCGGCATAGCGGCCATATTCATTGGCCTGCACCGCCCATCCGCCGCCGACGGCCGCCAATGTCGCGACGCCGGCGAATGTCGCCGCCATGCCGATAAGCATTGGCAGCGTGCTGCGCATGAACGGCTGCCCCGCACGCGCAAAAACAAAGGGCAGTACCGGAAGGATGCAGGGGCTGACGATCGTCAGCACCCCACCGAGATAGGCAAGGACGAAGAGAAGCATCGGAATAATCCGTCAATCAGGCAGAAGCTGGGTGGAATGTCATGGCCACGCCGTTCATGCAGTAGCGCAGGCCGGTCGGTTTCGGTCCATCGTTGAAGACGTGGCCGAGATGCCCGCCGCAGCGGCCGCAATGGACGGCATCGCGCACCATGCCGAAGGAGGTATCGTGCGTCGTACCGACGACCTTACCATCAAGCGGCGCCCAGAAGCTCGGCCAGCCTGTTCCGCTGTCGAATTTCGTGGCCGAGGAAAACGCCTCCTGATCGCAGCCCGCGCAGGCAAAATTGCCCTTGCGCTCTTCGTGCAGCAGCGGGCTGGTGAAAGGATATTCCGTTCCCTCCTGCCGCAGCACCGAATATTGATCCGCCGTCAGGAGCTTGAGCCATTCATCGTCGGTATGGGTCACGGTGAAGGTCTCCTCCGCCATGGCGTGGCTGCCAAAGCCGAAGCGCAGGGCGAAGGCGCCAAGTCCGGCAGTGGTCAGCAGAAATCGTCTGTTCAGCATCGCGTCGCTCTCCTATGTCTACAGCATCTGCGACAGGCACTTTCATTCAGTAGACAACGATCGGCCGGATTTATTCCCGGCATTCAGATCTTTTTAGTCCACACAGGAAACTACGGAGCCATGCGTGTTTTGTTACGCAGGGACCGGCCGAAACACGCAAACGTGAAACGGTAGCTGCCGGCTGGATCGTTATATCCTTTGAAATACGATGCTGTTCCACAAATGCGGGCCGGGCAAGCGGAAGGCCGGTCATATTGTCGCGATCACGATGCCGAGGTGGGCCGGCGCAACTGTCTCAGAAATGCGACACCCGCCATCAGGCAAATTCCATTCACGCAATCCGCCGTCACGTCGGTCTGATTGCAAAGCGGCCGCATTTACATCAGAATATGCGCAAGTTCCGTGGGAGGAGCCTCAATGCATGAACAATCCGCGCATGCGGAACATGTCTATACGAGCGCCCAGCAGAATTCCGCTGCGGCCAGCTCTCCGATCGTGGCTTCCTGGCGCCGCTGCATGACGATGTACCAGCTGGCGCCCGAGGACAAGCGTGCGCCCTTACGCCTCACGGAGCAGGAGTTCCGGCTGGCGCGGGAGCAATCCGAACAATTGATCGCTGACGCCCGTGATGAACTCGACCGCCTCTTTGCGACGGTCGGAAGAGCCGGCTGCTGCCTGCTTCTGACCGACCGCAACGGCATTGCGTTGGAGCGCCGTGGAGCGGTCGGCAATGACAAGGAATTCCACGATCTCGGTCTCTGGACCGGCTCCGTCTGGACCGAAGCCAGCATCGGCACAAACGGCATCGGCACGGCCCTTGCCGACGACCGCTCCGTCGCCGTCTTCCGCGACCAGCATTTCTATTGCTCCAATATCAAGCTCAGTTGCACCACGGCACCCATCCGCGATCATCGCGGCCTGCTGACCGCAGCGCTCGACATCTCCACCTGCCGCGACGACGTCAACGAAATGACGCTCTCCATTCTCTCGCAGGCGGTACGCGATGCTGCGATGCGCATCGAGCTCAACCTGTTCCGCTCCGCCTTTGCGGGCGCCCGCTTCGTGATGGTTCCAGCCGGCCCCAATTCCGCCAATGCGCTGCTTGCCGTGGACCGGCACGATCTCGTTCTCGGCGCCACCCGCGCTGCCCGCCTCGCCCTCAAGCTCGATGATTTGCGCATCGCCGCCGGCCTGCCGGCTTCCGATGCGCTGCATGAAGGCCGTGTTTCGCAGGAAGAGGAAATGGCAGAAGCCGAAAAGGCAGCCCTCTTGCGGGCGCTGTCGCGCACCCACGGCAATGTCTCCCAGGCCGCCGCAGCGCTCGGTATCAGCCGCGCCACGCTGCACCGGAAGATGAAAAAGCTCGACCTCCACTGAGATTGACCGAAAGGTTCAATCACGTTTTCGTGGTGCTGTCGGAACCTGTCGCAACTCTGCGACACTGTGCACTGCGGTATTGGCAAGCCGCCCTGTTCCGTCAGGCGAAAGCAACACAGATTTCCTCCCACTGGTTCGATCCGGAACCCGTTCATCAAGGGAGGATGACATGCTTCATCAAAAAATCGTCGAGTCGCCGTTCAAACTGAAATACGGCAACTATATCGGTGGCGAGTGGCGTGAGCCGATAGGCGGCAGATACTTCGACAACGTCACGCCCGTCACCGGCGGCAAGCTCTGCGAAATCCCGCGCTCCGATGAAAAGGACATCAATGCCGCGCTCGATGCCGCCCACGCCGCAAAGGAAAAGTGGGGCCGCACCTCCACCACCGAGCGCTCCAACATTCTCATGAAGATCGCCCAGCGCATGGAAGACAAGCTGGAGCTCCTGGCCCAGGCCGAAACCTGGGACAACGGCAAGCCGATCCGCGAAACCATGGCAGCCGACATTCCGCTCGCCATCGACCACTTCCGCTATTTTGCTTCCTGCATCCGCGCACAGGAAGGCACGATCGGCGAAATCGATCATGACACTGTCGCCTATCACTTCCATGAGCCGCTCGGCGTCGTCGGCCAGATCATTCCCTGGAATTTCCCGATCCTGATGGCAACCTGGAAGCTGGCCCCGGCTCTCGCCGCCGGCAACTGCGTCGTCATCAAGCCGGCCGAACAGACGCCCGCTTCGCTCCTGCTCTGGGCAGAACTCGTCGGTGATCTGCTGCCCCCCGGCGTGCTCAACATCGTCAATGGCTTTGGCCTCGAAGCCGGCAAGCCGCTCGCTTCCAGCCCGCGCATCGCAAAGATCGCCTTCACCGGCGAGACGACGACAGGTCGCCTCATCATGCAATATGCCAGCCAGAACCTCATTCCGGTCACGCTGGAACTCGGCGGCAAGTCACCCAACATCTTCTTTGCCGATGTGGCAGCCGAGGATGACGACTTCCTCGACAAGGCTCTCGAAGGTTTCGCCATGTTTGCGCTGAACCAGGGCGAAGTCTGCACCTGCCCGAGCCGCGCTCTCATCCAGGAGTCGATCTATGATCGCTTCATGGAAAAGGCCGTCAAACGCGTCGAGGCCATCACCCAGGGCAACCCGCTCGATCCGGCAACGATGATCGGCGCCCAGGCCTCCACCGAGCAAATGGAAAAAATCCTCGCCTACCTCGATATCGGCAAGCAGGAGGGCGCTCAGGTCCTTACCGGTGGCTCTCGCAACGATCTCGGCGGCGAATTGTCCGAGGGCTATTACATCAAGCCAACCATCTTCAAGGGCCACAACAAGATGCGTGTGTTCCAGGAGGAAATCTTCGGCCCGGTCGTCTCGGTCACCACCTTCAAGGATGAGAAGGAAGCGCTCGAGATCGCCAATGACACGCTCTATGGCCTCGGCGCCGGTGTCTGGACCCGCGACGGCAACCGCGCCTATCGCTTCGGCCGGGAAATCCAGGCCGGCCGCGTCTGGACCAATTGCTACCACGCCTATCCGGCCCATGCCGCCTTCGGCGGTTACAAGCAGTCCGGCATCGGCCGTGAAACGCACAAGATGATGCTCGACCACTACCAGCAGACCAAGAACATGCTGGTCAGTTACAGCCCGAAGAAGCTCGGCTTCTTCTGAGAAGCGGTTGATCGTGCTATTATCGCGCCTCCTCCCTTCACGGGGAGGAGGCATTGTCTTGGAGGAGGCAATCATGGAACAGACAATCAATGGCGAACCGCGTGTCCTCGCAACCGATGCGGCGCTCGATCTCATCAAGGAAATCCAGCGCGACTACCCGGAAATCCTCTTCCACCAGTCCGGCGGCTGCTGCGACGGTTCCTCGCCCATGTGTTACCCGACAGACGATTTCATTGTCGGCGATCTGGACGTGAAGCTCGGTGAGATCGGCGGCGTGCCTGTTTATATCAGCGCCAGCCAGTTCGAAGCCTGGAAGCATACGCAGCTCATCATCGACGTCGTGCCCGGCCGCGGTGGCATGTTTTCGCTCGATAACGGCCGCGAGAAACGCTTTCTCACCCGCTCCCGCATCTTCGGCGGCGGCGAGGCCTGCGCCATTCCCGATGTCAGGGCCCGCGAGACGACCTGACCGAAATCCGGCGTAGTATTCCCTTAATACCCGCGTCCGCGATCCTTTGTTAAAGTCCATCTGTTGGTTTTTACGGGAGGAAGACATGCCAGCGAGCAAGATCCTGATGATCACAGGCGATTTCACGGAAGATTACGAAACCATGGTGCCGTTTCAGACGCTGCTTGCCTGCGGCTATACGGTCCACGCCGTCTGCCCCGGCAAGACTGCCGGCCAGACGGTCGCCACCGCCATCCATGATTTCGAGGGCGACCAGACCTATTCGGAAAAGCGCGGTCATAACTTCGCGTTGAATGCCACCTTCGAAAGCGTGCGCGCCGAAGATTACGATGCCCTCGTCATTCCGGGCGGCCGTGCGCCGGAATATCTCCGCCTCAACCCCGAGGTCATCAAGGCTGTCAGGCATTTCTTCGATGCCAACAAGCCCGTCGCCGCAATCTGCCACGGTGCCCAGCTTCTGGCGGCTGCCGGTGTCCTCAAAGGTCGCACCTGCTCGGCCTATCCCGCCTGCCGCACGGAAGTCGAGCTTGCCGGCGGCACCTATGCCGACATCGCCATCACCGATGCGGTTTCCGACGGCAATCTCGTCACCGCACCGGCCTGGCCGGCCCATCCTTCGTGGCTGCGTCAGTTCATGACGGTGCTCGATGCGGTAACGACCCTGGAGACCAACGCCGCCTAAAGCATGTCGCGCAAAAGTGCGCAGCGGTTTTGCGATAGCGACATGCAAAATCGAAACCTAAAGCGTGGCAAGCGAATCCGAAGGATCGCGACACGCTTTAGATGGACCGGCGGGAGGAACGAGATGTGTGAACTGTTCATCAAGGCCGATGCCCTGCTCTGGGAAAGCACCACCCGGTCGCTGCGGATCGACGGCATGGTCACCAGCGTGCGGCTGGAGAATTTCTTCTGGTCGAAGCTGGAAGAAATCGCCCGCCGCGACGGCATGAACGTGGTCCAGCTCATTACTCGGCTGCACCACGAGTCGATCGACGCCGGCCATGATCTCGGCAACTTCACCTCGTTCCTCCGCGTCTGCTGTGCCCGCTATCTGGACCTCCAGCTTGCCGGCGACATCCCTGCAGACCTCTCTAGACCGATCGCTGGCCTCGACGCGCCACAAATTCTGGGGCGGGAGAAGCGGAAGTATCATTGAATTCGCCGGAAACGTGAGGCGATGATTTTTAGATAGCCGGAATGCCCCTCCGCGTGAGACAATCACTCTCGACCCCCGCCAAACCGCACCGCTCGGTTTGCCCGGGCGGGCGAAGGCGGAGAGGAAAATGGCAGCGATCGTGGTCGTGATGCTACGGTATTCCGTGGCCGGCAGTAGTTCCGATGACTGACAGCGCCGCATTTCGCACTACCAGCATGGCGGGTGCCATACGTGAGGAATGGTTCCTCGGCGTCAGCGTCGCGACCGGCCTGGTTTTCTTCGTCTTCTCCGGGCCAATCTTCGCGCGGCTTTCCGAGCCCCTCTGGTTTACCGTCATTTTTCTTTGGCTTTTTGCCGTTGTGCTGGGCTCCGCCATGTCGGTCGTTCGTCATGCCGATCATCTGGCCGAGCAGCTTCGGGAGCCCTACGGGACCCTCATCCTGACCCTCGCCATCACCTCGATCGAAGTGATGGCGATCTCAGCTGTCATGCTTCATGGGGAAAATAATCCGACGCTCGCACGCGACACACTGTTTGCCGTGGTGATGATCATCCTGAACGGCATGGTAGGATTGTCGCTGCTGTCAGGCGCATGGCGCAGAGAGGATCAGCAGCACAATCTGCACGGTGCCAATACCTATCTTGGCGTCATCGTGCCGCTGGCGACCCTCAGCCTCGTCATGCCGACTTTTCTGACCGGTCCGGATGGTCCCCACCCATCGACCCCGCGGCAGATGTTTCTCGGCATCGTCTCGATCGGCCTCTACAGTATATTTCTGCTCCTCCAGGCCGGCCGTCATCAGCGCTACTTCGCCGATGATGACCATCATGAGCACCATATAGTCGGCATACGGCACCATCGATCCGTGTGGCATCATGCTGTCCTGCTCCTCGTTTACATGGGGCCGGTTGTTTTCCTGGTCGAACAACTCGCCCGGCCGATCGACTACGTGATCGAAACCCTGCACGCACCGGCAGCACTCGGAGGTGTGGTCATGGCGGTGCTTGTCGCGACACCAGAGGCGATCAGTGCCGTGCGCGCCTCGATCGCGAACCACCTGCAGCGGGCCATCAACATCTTCCTCGGCTCGGTCCTGTCGACGATCGGCCTCACCGTGCCGGCCATGCTGGCAATAAGCCACCTTTACGGGCACCCGGTCACGCTAGGGCTTCAGGGTCCCGATCTTGTCATGTTCGTGCTGACGCTCGCTGTCAGCATCATCACCTTTTCAAGTGGCCGCACCAATCTCATGCAGGGCGCAGTTCACCTGATGCTGTTCGTGGCTTACGTGCTGCTCATTACTCAGCAGTGAGCACAAAATCTGCGAACTAAGCCGTTACCGGGATTACGCGGCCACCAATCATTTAGGCACAGCTAAATTGCGTGCCGGGAACTATTGCAATTCCGAACAATCCCGCGACATAGTATCACATGCCTGATATCTGGCGACTTATGGGGGTCGCCGCCAAGGCACGCATGAGACCGGGGCACACAGATCGTCGGGGCAGCAGCAATGCATGAGGGATTGCATCGGGGCCTGCAAATTTTCGTATCACTCATCGGCATGGGAGCACTCGCTGCCTGCGATGGCAGCAGCAATACGTATGTTCCGCCGCCGCCGCCCGCCGTCCGCGTTGCGCAGCCAGTCCAGCAGCCGATCACCCTCTATTTCGAACTGACGGGCAATACTGCGGCGCTGAATTCGGTTGATATCGAAGCGCGCGTCCAGGGCTACCTTCAATCGATCGACTATCAGGACGGTACGACGGTGACGAAGGGCACCAAGCTCTTCGGCATCGAGCGCGATACCTACCAGGCGCAGCTCGATCAGGCGAAAGCATCGCTCGCCTCGCAACAGGCGTCCCAGGTCGGGGCCAAGCAGGAATATGACCGACAGCTCAACCTTCTGAAGCAGCAGGTCACCACGCAAACCGCCGTCGACAGCGCCAAGGCCACGCTCGACGAAGCAAACGCTTCCATCCTCAATGCCCAGGCCAATCTCGAGCTTGCGACAATCAATCTCGGCTATACCGAAGTGCTTGCGCCCTTCGACGGCACTGTGACCAATCACCTCGTCGATATCGGCACGCTCGTCGGCGTCTCGGGTCCGACCAAGCTTGCCAGCATCGTTCAGACAGACCCGATCTATGCCTATTTCAACGTCAGCGAAACACAGGTGCTGATGATCAAGGATATGCTGAGAAAGCAGGGACGCACGTTCAAGCAGACGGATCTACCCAGCATCCCTGCCGAGCTCGGCTTGCAATCCGAGGAAGGGTATCCCCACAAAGGGCATCTCGATTACGTCTCGCCCCAGCTCGATGCGTCCACCGGCACGCTTCAGGTGCGGGCTTTGTTCGACAATAAGGACAAAGTCATGCTCCCCGGCCTCTTCGTTCGCGTTCGCGTGCCCGTCGAGCAGAACAATAAAGCACTGCTCGTGCGCGACGACGCGATCGCCACCAACCAGCTCGGCAGCTACCTGCTCGTCCTCGGCAAGGAGGATATGATCGAGCAGAAACAGGTCAAGACGGGCCAGCGCGAAGGCGCCCTCCGCGTCATCGAGTCCGGTATTCAGCCAGCTGACTGGGTTGTGATCCAGGGCATCCAGCAGGCCATCCCCGGCAGCAAGGTTGCGCCTGAGAAAATCGATATGAACGCACAGCCGGCGGAAGCCAGCACCGATGCAAAGGCCATGACGACGCAGTAAATCCGCCACCACGCTTCATCTGAACGTCCAAGGACAACAGCATGATCTCGCGCTTCTTCATCGAACGGCCGGTGCTCGCCAATGTTCTGGCATTGGTCTTTGTTCTCATCGGCGCGGTGGCTCTCTTCCAACTGCCGGTGGCGCAATATCCGAATGTCGTTCCGCCGACCGTGCAGGTCACGACGCGGTTTCCGGGCGCCAGCGCCAAGACGCTTGTCGACACGGTCGCGCTGCCGATCGAGCAGCAGGTCAACGGCGTCCAGGATATGCTCTATATGCAGTCCACGAGCGCAAGTGACGGGACCTATTCGCTGACGGTCACCTTCGCCATCGGCACCGATCCCGACCAGGCGCAGGTCCTTGTGCAGAACCGTGTCGCCATCGCCATGTCGTCGCTGCCGCAATCGGTGCAGGTCCAGGGCGTCACCACTCAGAAGAAATCGACGTCAATCCTCGGCTTCGTCACCCTGACGTCGTCCGAAACCCTATATGACAGCCTCTACCTCTCAAACTATGCCGTCATCAACCTGCAGAATGAACTTGCCCGTCTGCCGGGAGTCGGCAACGTCACGGTTTTCGGCGCAGGCCAATATGCCATGCGCATCTGGATGGATCCGAACTTGCTGCAGGCGCGTGGCCTGACGCCGCAGGATGTCGTCAACGTCGTGCAGCAGCAGAGCCAGGAGGTCACGGCCGGTCAGCTCGGCATTCCTCCAGTCCCTCAGGGGCAGACCTTTCAGTACACGCTCAACGTCAACGGCCGCCTGAATGACGCTGTCGACTATGAGAATATCATCGTCAAGGTGGATGGCGCAGATGGCGGCCGGGTGACGCGGATTCGCGATATCGGCCGGGTCGAGCTCGGCGCCCAGACTTATAGCCAGTCCTTCATGCAGAATGGCCGCCCGGCCGCCGGCATTGGTATCTTCCAGTTGCCCGAGGCAAACGCCATTGCGGTCGCGCAGGCGGTCAGAACGAAAATGGAGGAATTGTCGAAGAGCTTCCCGCAAGGGCTCCAATATCAGATGCCCTTTGATACGACGAAGTTCGTCAATGCCTCGATCGACGAAGTCTATGTGACGCTGATCGAGGCCGGCGTTCTCGTTCTCATCGTCATCCTTCTGTTCCTGCAGGACTGGCGGGCGATGCTCGTACCGGCAACGACGGTTCCCGTCACCATCATCGGCGCTTTTGCCGCGATGGCGGCGATGGGCTTCACGGTCAATCTGTCCACGCTGTTTGCGATCGTTCTTGCCATCGGCATCGTCGTCGATGACGCGATCGTCATTGTCGAAGGGGTCGCCCGACACATCGAGGCCGGCATGTCCGGCCGCAAGGCAGCCGAGAAGGCAATGGATGAGCTGCTGGGCCCGGTCATCGGCATTACCCTGGTATTGATGGCCGTGTTTATTCCGGCTGCTTTCCTGCCGGGGCTTACGGGTCAACTCTACCGGCAGTTCGCGCTCGTCATTGCCGCTACGGCACTGATCAGCGCCATCAACGCCGTGACGCTGAAACCGACGCAATGCGCCCTTTGGCTGCGCACGCCTGTACCTCCCGAGAAAAGAAACTTCATCTATCGTGGCTTCAACAGGGGCTACGATTGGGGCGAACGCGGCTATGTCAGGCTGATCGGCGCCATGACGCGCCACGCCGCCATCATGGTCCTTCTGGCGCTAGCACTGATGGGAGGCGCCATCTGGGGGCTGACCCGCATACCGACCGCGTTTCTGCCGATCGAAGATCAAGGCTATGTGCTGATCGGTGCCCAACTGCCCGATGGCGCATCCAAGGAACGGACCGACGCCGTCATCGCCGAGGTCGGCAAGATCGCTCAACAGACGCCTGGCGTCGATCAGGTCCTGACAATCAGCGGCGTATCGGTTCTGGATAACAATGCCAGCCTCCAGAATGCCGGCGTTGCCTATGTCGTGCTGAAGGACTGGGACGAGAGACTGAAGGTGAAGGGACAGGATCTCCTGTCGATCTACGAACATCTGAATGGCGCCCTGGAGAGTGTCCTGGTTGCCAAGACCCTGGTCATCGTACCGCCTCCGATCCAGGGCGTCGGCAATGCCAGCGGCTTCACGATGCAGGTGGAGCTCAAGAACGGTATTTCTGATTACGCTCTGCTGCAGTCGCTGGCCGATACGATCGTGAAAAACGGTGAAGCCCAATCATCGCTGCAAAGACTCAGTACGCCGTTCCGTTCCAACGTGCCGCAACTTGAGGTCTCCGTGGACCGAATCAAGGCGGAGACGCTGGGTATCACGGTCGGCCAGGTCTTCTCCGCTTTGTCAGGCTATGTCGGATCGAGCTATGTCACCCAGTTCAACAAGTTTGGCCGCACCTTCCAGGTCTATGCCCAGGCATCCTCCGAATTCCGCGTCAGCCAGGACGATATCCGCAATCTGAAGGTCAAAGCCGGCGATGGCACCATGGTGCCGCTCGGAACCGTCGTCGATATCAAGGCCATGCAAGGCCCATCGTTGATCAGCCTCTACAATCTGTACCCGACCGCAACGATCGTTGGCGGGCCTGCTGCCGGCTTCAGCTCGGGTCAGGCGCTCGACGTCATGCAACAGGTCGCCGACAGCACTTTGCCGCCCGGCACCGGCTATGAATGGACGGCACTCTCCTACCAGGAGAAAATTGTCGGCGGGCAGATCTACTACATCTTCGCGCTTGCCATGCTGCTYGTCTATTTCGTGCTTGCGGGACAGTATGAAAGCTGGATCCTGCCCTTTGCGGTGCTGCTCGCCGTGCCGCTTGCCCTGCTCGGCACCGTCGGGGCGTTAACGGCAGCGGGCGTCGCCAACAACCTCTACACCCAGATCGGCCTGATCCTGCTGATCGCGCTCGCATCGAAGAATGCCATTCTGATCGTCGAATATGCGCGGGAAAAGCGGGCGGAAGGCATGGAGATAATGGATGCGGCAGTCGAAGCGGCGCGCTTGCGTTTCCGCCCGATCCTCATGACATCCTTCGCCTTCATCCTCGGCGTTTTGCCGCTCGTTCTGGCGACGGGTGCCGGCGCATCCGCCCGCAAATCGATCGGCATATCGGTCTTCAGCGGCATGATCGCATCGACCTGCCTTGCCGTGCTGTTCGTCCCGTCCTTCTACGTCGTGCTGCAGCGCCTCGAAGAGTTCAGAAGGCGCCGCAGCACCAAAGACCCGGCGGTCGTAGATGCGGAGATGAAGGTGCAATAGGATTGCATTAAGAGCCTATTGCACGATTACCTGCACATAAACGCCGCCGCTCTTGGCATAGTACAGGCCACCGCAGCGGTAATAATAGCCACCATAGTAGGGACCATAAAGGCAGCCGGGCGGCAGAACCGCGATCGTTGTTGCCGTTCGCCGGACAACCCGGCGCGTCGTCCGGCGGGCAACGCCGGCATAGGATAGCGGTGTCAAGGGACGGCCGATGACAGCCCCCGCCGGTGTGGCGAAGCCGATCGAAAACGGCAGCGGACCTTCTCCCTCTACGCGAAAATCGGCAAAAATCATCCCGCCGGCAAGGCAAAAGGCGAAAAAGAGCTTACTGAAGGTCATTTCATCTCTCCTGTAACTGCAGGCGCCGGAAGCTCATCGATCGATTGGAGTTCGCTCAGATCGACGGTCTTGGCATTGGCCGGGATCTCGATGTTGTAGGAAGTGGCGGCAACCTCTGCCCCGGTTTTGAAGTCGCTGATCTCAAGCGTGTATTGCGGCGCCTGGACGACGTGTTTGCTGGTGATCACATAGCGTCGCGGTATCGGCTGCGACCCCGTCTGTATCCAGATTTGCCAGTCGAGTTCCGGCGTGCGAAAGGTGAGATATTCGCATTCCACGCCATCGACGAAGGCGCTGGAAATGTGCTTTGACTCGGTCACATCGGACATCAATATGTCGTTGACATGAGATGACAAAAGATCGGCGCCAGGCGCTTCGACGCCTGCATCGGCAAGCCGGTCGATCAGATCATCGAGCGAACCCTTGCCGTCGATCTTCGCATAGGCATCGAGATTCTTGCCATGCACGGTCAGTACCGAACCGTCAAAGCTGACGTCGATATCGGCAAAGCCCCCGGTTCTTGTGACGCGCAGTTTGTCAGGCCGGGTGATATTGGCCGTACCCGAACTGACGAACTGTAGCTTCTCGAAATCCGGTGTCACGGCTTCGAGCGATGATTGATAGCTGAAAGATATCGTTTTCTGCGCCGCGAGGAAATCGGACATGGCCTTAAGAAGATCTTTGGCATCATCCGCCCACGCATGGGTCGGCAGGACGAGGCCGGCAGCAACGGTGGAATAGGTCAGTATTCGTTTCAATCGCGATAGATGAGAAGTCGATGACATGGCAATTGCCTTTCGCTTGTGTCGTCATTGAATTCATCGAATGCGGGGATTTCGGATCGCGCTGCAACGATCGCAGAATGGTGGTGCGGACCTGTCAGCGGAATGCCTGACGGTTCAGGCATTCCCAGCGAACCCGTATGCGTATTGGAAAGCCGCTACAGTCCCGAGGTCAGCACCCTGTGACAGGCTGGCGATACACGCTGCAGATTGTCCCGCAGGCACGAGATGACCCGCCCTCCGCCGACCGGCACCATCCGGCAAAATGCCCGAAAGTCCGGTCCGCAGGTCTCGCGCACGATCATCACTTCCTCACGCGGAGAGAAGACGGGCATGGCCGCCGGTCGCGTCGCCGGCGGTGCGGCAGCTGTGGCAGCACCTGCACCGGCTGCGGGCGCACCCGCTGCATTAATGGCCGCGACCGCCTGCTGGCAGGGCGCCGACAGACGGGCACTATGCTGCTGCAGGCAGGAGAGCGCCGCCGCACCGCCGGGGGTCACGCCGGAGCATTGCGCCATGAAATCGGAGCGGCAGGCCGACTTGACGGCATCGCGCTGCGCCTCGGTTGGTTGAACCGCCGTCTGAGTGCCGGCTGCCGGGGCCGGCGTCGCCGCACCTGTCGTGACAGGCGCAGTTTGAGATGGCTCTGCGGATGTCGATTTCGGTTTGGTGCCAATCGCCGACACCGCCTTACGACAGGCAGCGGAGAGGGTGGAATCGTGTTGCTGCAGGCAATTCAGTGCCTCCATGCCCCCCGGCTGCACGCCAGAGCATTGTGCGATGAAATCGGATCGGCAGGCTGATCTGATCGCGCTTTTCTGCTCGTCGGTGGGCGCCTGCGCGACGGCGATCCCGGCGAAAAGACTGGCCGCGCAGACGACACTGAGCGTCGATAATTCGAAGATCAGATGACGCCTCCAGCGTCGCTCCGCTCTTAGAGAAGATGCACATTCTCGCATTGTTCCCCTCCCTGGAAAGCTCATCGATTTACGGCATGAAAACAAATACCCCAGCTGAATGAGACAGCAGGACCTCGAAAGGTCGATGAAGGTCGCTAAACGGAAATTGTGGAACGTCCACTCGCCTTTAAATTTAGCACATTCGAATTTTATAGACTAGGCTCGAATATCCCGACAAGGATTGGCGCACTATGCTTATGGCTTAGCGGTGGGATGCATTCTTCACAGCTGGCAGGCGACAAGAACATCAGCTATCTATGCTTGTAGAAGCTTGGCTGTGTTTGAAGTAACCTCCAGCTCACTGGAAACGCCACCAGAATCTCATGGCCCATTGCTGCCTAGGCATCCGGAAATTTTGCAAAAGCAGCCGCGCGCCTCTGCGCCGGGTGCTAAATCATCGCTCTGCTGCCAACAAAGAAGTCCGCTTTGGCCGGCCTACCTTTTGGCTTCTAATGCGGGCTTTGCGCTATTCGCTGGCGAAGATACGCCAGCGGAACTGGCGGCCGCTTCCTCGGCCGGCAAAATGCAACTTCTATCGTGACCACCGCGCTATGATTTGGTCGGTATTTGCCAGCACCTTACGGACTGCGTTGCGCGCCATGTTAGGTCGCTGCAATCGGATGCTTTTCTCAATATTTTCATGAAGTTTCAGCGCATATTGCAAATTGTCTTCCTCCCGGGTGACATGGGCGAAGAGCTGGTTCAGAGCCGATTCGATCAAGACGCCGAGCGGCACCAACAGATCATTTCCGGAGGCGCGCAAGATTGCGATGTGAAATCGCGCATYGGATTCTGTGCGCTGCTGGAGTGATGTCGCCTGATCCATGTCATGCAGGGCCTGACTGATCGCGCTCATCTGCTCCTCCGTTCGGCGCTCGGCAGCAAGTGCTGTCGCCTCCGGCTCGATCATATGCCTGAGTTCCTGCACGGCCCTCAGAAACGATTCACGATCGGGAGATGCGGCATACCAGCCCAATACATCCCGATCCAGCAGGTTCCAACGTTCCTTGGGTTCGACCCAACTACCGATTTTCGGGCGGGAAGACAGCAGGCCTTTTGCCATCAGCATCTTGATCGCTTCGCGCACCGCCGATCGGCTGACTTCGAAGACTTCCGACCACTTTGCCTCATTCGGCAGGATCGTGCCCGGCGGATAGTCGCCGCGCACGATTCGCAGGCCGATCTCGCCTGCCAAAGACACATGAACACTCGCCCCGGTCATGCGGGGAGCATTTGGGCGCCTTGCGGTGGCCGAACGGTCAACCGTCACCACCTCGGCCGGAGCCGTCAGCTTTCCCGATTTTTTGTCAGGCATCTTTTCTACTGCCTCAGCATTCTTCGATTGTCTGCACGTACCATCAAAACAATCGTAATAACGAGGAAGTCGCCTGCGATTGACCCCGCCAGAAAGCGCGGAATCTAGGTCGCGTCAAGCCCTGCAGATCTTTCGATCCGTCTCGTGGAGGCAGTCGGCGCACCCTTGTATCAGGTGCGCCAAACCGCGAGCCTACTTTTGAATGCAGGTATCGACTGTGTCCTTCGTGCACTCATCGAGCCCGGTGAAAACAGGATCTTCAACCGGCTTGCCGGCAATCAGATCCATCATCACCGAAGGTGCCTTGTAGCCCATCTCGAATGGCCGTTGGCCGACGAGCGCAGTCACCAGGCCTTCCTTCGCAATAGCGACCTCGTCGCCGATCGTGTCGGCGGCACCAATGACGAAATCGTTGCTGGCGATCTTGTCGGCCATCGGCTTGAACAGATCGCGATAGGGTTGCGGCGCGCCGAACAAAGGCCAGCCACCCATAATGCCGAATGCATCCAGGTCGGTATTGGCCGCAAGGATATCGGTCATTGCCTGCACGCCCTTGGCACCGTCGTCATTGGTAAATACCGGGCAGCCTGCGACTTCCGTCCAGCCGCCCTCGCCTTTCAGCGCGGTCAGACCTTTCTGGCCGGTGAGCGTGTCTCGCATACCCTGCGCGCGGCGCAGAATATTGTCCGCTCCCGGATTGCCTTCGATAGTGCAGATCTTACCGCCACTCGGCTTGGCCTTCTTGATGTATTCGCCGATGCGTGCGCCCATCAGATAGTTGTCGGTCCCGAGATAGGTCTTGCGCAGCGCGGCATCCTCGGCTGCAAGATCGGCATCGAGCGTCATCACCGGAACCGTCGGATTGGCTGTCTTCAGGGTCTGGGCGATGAGCTTTGCATTCGACGGCGAAATTGCGATTGCCGCCGTGTCTGCCTTGCCCAACATATCCTGAACAATCTGTGCTTCGCCGGCTTCATCGGATGTCGATGCCGGACCGGTGTAGAAGCACTCGTATTCCGCAGTGGGGTTCTCCTTGTTCCATTTCTGGCAACCCTGGTTGATTGCTTCGAAGAACGGATTGTCGAGGCCCTTGACGACGATGACGAGTTGCTTCTTGGCCAGGGCCTGCCCGGCGGTTAGTGCTAAGACTGCGGCTGTAAGTAATAATGCCTTCCTCATAGTTTCCTCCCTTGAAACAGACGGGCACCACGTGCCCGCCACACGACATCAACCCGGATACCAAACGATACGAGGCTCCTCCTCCGAACGCTCGTATTGCCATGCCGAGTCGATAAGCATTTCGAGATTATAGTTTGGCCGCCAACCCAGAAGGTATTTCGCCTTGCTGTTGTCCATCCAATTGGAATGGAACCGGCTTGGTATCTCGACAGAGCCGAGATTGCGCGTGCGCGACAGGTAGGCGGCAACTTCAGCATAATCGACGGGTCGATCCATGCAGATATTGAAGAGTTGGCGCTCGGCCCGGGGGTTGTCGATTGCCGCCAATATTGCAGACACCAGGTCATCGACATGCACGAAATTGCGTTTCAGCGGACGCCCGTCGGCATCGAGCAACAGCGGCACCGTCCCCATGGCCGCATAACGCCGCGCCGCTTCCTCCGGAACGAGTGTCTTCCAGTCTGGACCGCCAAACACGTCGTCACCAAAAGAAAGCGTATATTTAAAATCATCCTTTTCCATGATCCAGGGCGCGCGCAGACAACAACCATTGAGGCCGTACTGAATGCCGAACTGCTCCAGCATGACCTCTTCCAGGACCTTGGAGAGCGCGTAGCTTCCTGGATAGGCACAATGAGGAGCGTTCTCGGTGATCGGCCCATTGTGGCGATAGTGGAAATGCCCTATGCCCGCATCGCCGCCGATCAGGATGAACTGGCGTGCCGTGACGCTCGCGCGGAACTCCTCAAGCAGCCAAAAGAGACCTTTGACGGTAACGTCCATGATGTCTTCAGGCGTTTCCTTGCATGTGGCGAGATGCACGACATGGGTGACGTCATGKAGCGCCGCTGCCACAACATCGCGGTCGGCGATCRAGCCGCGGATGACGGCGACACGGTCGGTTTCATCGCACAAACGATTATGACAAAGCGCGCGAATACGGGCTTTGGAAAACCTCGGATCGTCAAGCAGCCCAGCAATGAAGTGCCGCCCGACCTTGCCCGTCGCACCGGTAACAAGGATTAGCATGCTCTCTCTCCCCCACTGAAAGCTAATATTCAGGCGCTGCCCGCGTCAAATGATATTTGTCTGACAAAACAGATTTTTGCGACAATAGACCCAATACCTCGGACAATCTGTTGACGCTGTCGCAGGGTTTTGCGTAAATGCTCACAATCGCTTTTCCTGGGAGGACGTTGGAAAAGCGAATTCGCTGGAGCCGCGCGTCGAAAACAAGCCGGGTTCGGAGCGACGGATAGCTGCAGGTTTTGGGAGGCCGGAGGCTGGTGGCGGTTCTTGAACTCACCAATATTTCCAAACATTTCGGCGCCATCCAGGCCGTCAACGATGTTTCGTTTTCACTCGAAGCTGGGCAAGTGGTCGGCCTCATGGGCGATAACGGCGCTGGCAAATCCACATTGGTGAAGATGATCGCCGGCAACTTTCGACCGAGCCATGGAACCATGCGCCTCGACGGCGCCGATCTCGTGCTTCATCGGCCGAAGGAGGCACGCCAGCATGGCATCGAGATCGTTCATCAGGATCTGGCGCTCTGCAACAATCTTACGGCGGCAGCAAATGTGTTCCTCGGACGAGAATTGCGCCGCGGCATATGGCCTCTTCGCATCCTCGACTACAAGACCATGTACAAGCGCGCCGGAGAGATTTTCCGCGAACTCAAATCCGAAACGCGACCGCGCGATCTCGTCAAGCAAATGTCAGGGGGCCAGCGGCAAGCGGTAGCGATCGCCCGCACCATGCTGTCGGAAGCGAAAATCGTCTTGATGGACGAGCCGACGGCAGCCATTTCCGTGCGTCAGGTCGCTGAGGTTCTCAATCTGATCCGTCAGTTGCGTGACCGCGGTATCGTCGTTGTCCTGATCAGCCACCGCATGCCCGACGTCTTTTCGGTTGCCGACCGCGTGATCGTGATGCGGCGGGGCAGGAAGGTCGCTGACAAGCAGATTGCGGCAAGTTCGCCGGAGGAAGTGACGGGGCTTATTACCGGCGCCATCGAACAGGTGTGATCGATGCTATCCGTTGCAACAAAAACGAAGAAGGTCGACGATGGCGATTACACTTGACCAGACGATCGGACAGAAGCAACGGAGCTGGCTTGCAGCAGTCTTGGGCGGCCAGACATTCTGGGTTCTGATTGCGGTCATTCTCGCCTGCATTTTTCTGTCGATGGCGACGGACTCCTTTGCGACAGCGAAGAACATCTACAACATCACCCGCAACGTCACCTTCGTCGCAATTATCGCGCTGGGCATGACGCTGGTCATTATCACCGGCGGCATCGACCTGTCCGTTGGCTCCGTGCTGTGCCTGTGCAGCATGGTGCTGGCGGTCGTCATGCACGCGGGATACAGCATTGAAGTCGGTATCGCCGCTTCGATCGGTACTGCTCTCTTGGTCGGAGCTTTCAACGGCGTATTGATTGCCTATCTTGGCTTCCCGCCTTTCGTCGTCACGCTCGGGATGCTGTCGATTGCGCGTAGCCTTGCGATGGTCGCATCCAACAACACCGTCGTTTTCGAGTTCGGGCCCGATCACGACAAGCTACTAGCGCTGGGCGGTGGCGCCTGGTTTTTTGGCATCGCCAACCCAGTGCTTTACATGGTCGTGTTGGCACTCATTACTGGTTTCGTGCTGCGCTGGACCAAGTTCGGCCGCTATGTCTTTGCCATCGGCGGCAATGAGCACGCCGCGACTCTCACGGGCGTTCCCGTGCCGAGGATCAAGGTTATCGTATATATGATTTCTGCCCTGTCGGCGGGGGTTGCCGGTATCATTCAAACCGGCTGGCTCGGCGCTGTCACCACAAATATCGGCGCCGGGATGGAACTTCAGGTCATTGCCGCCGCGGTTATCGGCGGCGCCAACCTGGCTGGCGGTGTCRGCACCGCCTTTGGTGCGTTGATCGGCGCCGCACTCATCGAGATTATCCGGAACAGTCTTGGTTTGCTCGGCATCAACGCGTTCTGGCAAGGTAGTTTTATCGGTGGCGCAATTGTGCTTGCCGTCCTCTTCGACCGAATTCGCAACCTGCGACGCGATGAGTAGGCAACCCTGTCCCACACCCTCGAGCCTCACGAGACCGGCATGATGAACTATGTGCGGGCCGCCTCAATGAAGCCTGCCGGACGAACGCAGCTGGCCGTCGTTACCGCATAGAGGCGAGTGGAACACACTTGCTTTGGCGCTTGGGCCGCTTTTGTTACTGCAGGCTCCCGTCGCCGCCGCGGTCGGCAGCCTTGAAGTCCGCCATCACCCTATTCAGGAACTCGCTCTGGCTGACCTTGCCGTCACCGTTGGCGTCGGTGGCGGAGAATTGTTGGACAGTCAGAACTTGGGCAACTTCGTCAGAGTTCAGGCTGCCGTCCTTGTTCTTGTCCAGACCAGCGAAGGCCGACGTCATGAAGGCTTGATATTCAGATCGGTCGACCGCTCCATTCTTGTCACGATCGAGCCGGTCCATTTGGCCCTGGTTCATAGCTATCGGTTGATTCTGCGCATCGGCCGCAATKGCGGTAAAGAAAACGAACCCCGTCAGCAGGACTACTCTTTTCATAATTCCGACCTTTCGCGTCAATGACATGTCAACGCACTGCCACCCGCAGCGCCCAGCGTGGCGCCGCCGCCAACAGCCCAGAGCTGTCCGGTCCCTGAGCCAATGGTCGCGCCAAGCAATCCGCCGACGACCGCGCCGCCGACCGTACCGGCGATGCAGCCGAACTCGTTACTGCGTCCTCCTTGGGACGTCGAAGCAGATTGGCAGCCAGACAAGGCAAGGCAGCCTAAGAGAGTGAGACTTATCGTGTACGTGTTCATTTTTCCCTCCAGTATATCCGTGCACGTTTGAGACAAACAGGCGGAGGCACCGTTGAGCGGCGGTGGTTGAAAGCAAGCTTCTGAGTAAGTCTCTCACGCGCGAGAGATTCTCTGCTGATCAGAGGCAACTCACAGACGAAACATACAAAGCGCGCGCCAAAGCTGCAACGATACTACAGAATACTACCACCGCGACCGATTGAAGACAACACCTGCACTTATCTCCACCGCTGATGTCCTGCCGAGGCGAAAATAGATCGCTCGTTCAGCGCATCCCGGACCGGATACGGTCCCCTCCTTTAAGCGATCGTCGGTCCGCCCTAATCGTGAGGCCGGCGCAACGGCTCGCCAAACCGATCTACGCTCGGTTAGGCTTTTAGTTCGGTCACCGGTTTTTACGGCAGATCGACCTTTTGCCCGCTCCTTATGTCGGTGGCGAGCATCTGTCCCGATTCGTCGGGTTTTGCCTTTTTACCGGCCGCTGACGATGCGTTTTGCCCTGCGCTAGAACGTCGAAAGGCCCGCAGGTTTTACCATGCGGGCTTTTTGATTGTTAGGTCGATATGGAAGATTGGTTGCGGGGGCAGGATTTGAACCTGCGGCCTTCAGGTTATGAGCCTGACGAGCTACCGGGCTGCTCCACCCCGCGTTATCCAGTCGACGCTAGCGTCGTCCGTCCAGGTTTTTGCCTGAGGCAAAATACCGATTTGCGCAAATCCCTTTGGGATTTGTCGCGTCTACGC